>CAMYIQ010000294.1 GCA_947258465.1 uncultured Erythrobacter sp. | reverse complement strand
GAGAATTAAATTCACCGGCGCGTTTCTGGAATTGTTCGGTGCGCGAATTCTCCCCCTTCCCGGCCTGGCGGTGCGGACTGACGGCGGCGCCGTGTCGGGGCTACTCGTTCCCGACCTGCGGTTTTCCAAAAGCAACGGGGTGGAGGTATCGGGCAGCTATTTCCTGCGCTTCGCGGATAACCGTGATCTTACGCTGACCACCCATGTCTATACCCAGGCCGCGCCCATGGTCGCCGCGCAATGGCGGCACCTGACCGAAAGGGGCGCCTATCAGATCACCGGCTATGCCACCCATTCGCAGCGCATTTCCACGTTTACGGGCGCGCCCAACAGCGAGGAAGAGTTTCGCGGCTACATTTTTGCTAACGGGAAGTTTCAGCTTTCCCCCGACTGGAACATCACCGGATCGATCCGCCGAACGACGGACCGCACATTCCTGCGCCGCTACGATATCAGCCGCGACGATCGGCTGCGCTCTACGCTCGAGCTCGAAAGGATCGGCAGCAACACCTATTTCTCCCTCGCCGGCTGGGCGACGCAGACCCTGCGCCTTAACCAGCCCCAGGGCGAAGTACCCATCGCGCTTCCCGTGCTCGATGCGCGCTGGCGGCCCGACATTCCGCGTCTAGGCGGGCAGCTCGAGCTTCAGCTCAATACGCTGTCGATTTCTCGGGATATCGGGCAGGATACGCGGCGCGCCTTTGCCCGCGCGCAGTGGGATTTGCGCCGCATAACCGGGCTGGGACAGGTCGTCACGCTGACCGGCATGCTGCGCGGCGATATCTACCATTCCGATGAGAACTTTCTGACCACGACAGCCAGCTATCGCGGCAATCCGGGCTGGGAATATCGGGGCGTCGCATTGGGAGCCCTCGATGTCCAATGGCCCTTTGTGGGAGAGGCTTTCGGCGGCACGCAGGTATTCACGCCGCGCGTCCAGTTGGTAGCCACTCCGCCGATCAAGAACCTTGCCATTCCAAACGAGGATGCCCGCGCGATCGATCTGGAAGATTCGAACTTGTTCGCGCTCAATCGCTTCCCCGGCTACGATCGGGTGGAAGACGGGGCGCGCATCACCTATGGCCTGGATTGGTCGCTGCGTATCCCCGATTGGGAACTCAAGACGACGGTCGGGCAGTCCTATCGGCTGGACAGCGATCGCGATATCCTGCCTGTCGGAACCGGCCTTTCGGAAAAGTTCTCCGATTTCGTGGGCCGTACCGAAGTCCGATATCGCGACTTTCTAAAATTCACCCACCGCTTCAGGCTGGACAAGGACAGTCTGGCCATCCGCCGGAACGAAATCGACGCTGCCGTCGGCTCAAGCAAGACCTACGCCGAACTTGGCTATGTCCGCCTCAACCGGAATATCACGCAGGTAGAGGATCTGCAGGACCGCGAGGAATTGCGCGGTGCCGTGCGCATAGCTTTTGCCAATTACTGGTCGGTTTTCGGCTCTGGGGTGTTCAACCTGACCGACCGTGAAGAAGACCCGATGCTGTCTTCGGACGGATTCGACCCGATCCGTACTCGTCTCGGCATCGCCTATCGCGATGACTGCCTCGAGCTGGGCGCAACCTGGCGCCGTGACTACATCACCTCGGGCGATGCCCAGCGCGGAGACACGTTCCAGTTCTATTTCAGCTTGAGAAATCTGGGATTTCGCTAGCCCACGCTTATTGGCACCTTGCGCCAAACACGCTATCCGGCGCGCAACTATCAGCTTTGGTTAAGCCGCGCCGCTGCAAGGCTGGCGGCATATTCGGGCATCGAGGCGATGCCGCAAAACAGGTTCGACACGTGACTGCAATGATGTTTTCTCGACTGCTCTCCGTCGCTGCAGCCGCTGGCCTTGCCGCTGCACCCATCGCAGGCCAGGCCCAGCAAGCCACGGCTCAGGGCGATTTACTTGGTCTTCCGAGCGATCTCCGCATGCTGGGTGAAACCGACCCCAATCGCCGCGTAGCCACGGCCTTGGTCAACGGTTTCGTCATTACGGAAACCGACGTGAACCACCGCGTCGCCCTGCTCTTGGCGGCGAACCAGCGCCCGGTAAGCGATGAGGAGATGACCCGCATCCGAATGCAAGTGCTGCGCAACCTCATCGACGAGACGCTGCAAATCCAGGCGGCCGAAGCGCAGGAACTGGAACTTTCCGACGCCGAGGTCCAGCAGACCTACAGCCGTGTCGCGGCGCAGAACTTCGAGCAGAACCCTCAAGCGATGGACGAATATCTTCGTTCGATCGGTTCCTCGCCCGAAACGCTGAAACGTCAGATCAAAGGCGAAATGGCATGGAACAGCCTTCTGCGCCGGAACGTCTCGCCCTTCATCAACGTCTCGGCCGAAGAAGTGAACGAGCTCATCGAACGGCTAGAAGCCTCGCGCGGTACCGAAGAATATCGGCTTGGCGAAATCTACCTTTCGGCCACCCCGGAAACGCAAGCGGCGGTCGAGGCTAACGCCAATAAGATCGTCGAGCAGTTGCGCCAGGGCGGCAGCTTCGTTGCCTATGCGCGCCAATTTTCCGAAGCCTCGACTGCGGCCGTCGGTGGCGATCTGGGCTGGATCCAGCTTGCTCAGCTCAAAAATGCCGAACTGGAAGCCGTCGCCCGCGAAATGAACCCGGGTCAGTTGGTCGGGCCTATTCGCATTCCCGGTGGCTTTTCCATTCTTTATCTGATCGATAAGCGGCAGGTATTGATGGCAGATCCGCGCGACGCTGTTCTGAGCCTGAAGCAGATTCAGATCACCTTCGACCCTGGCACTTCTGAGGCAGTCGCCCAGCAGCGAGTGGCCCGCTTTACCGAAGGTGTGCAGGCGATCCGTGGCTGTGGCGATGCCGAAAATGCCGCCGCGGCCCTGGGGGCTACCGTGGTCACCAACGATCAGATCCGCGTGCGTTCCTTGCCCGATCAATTGCAGAACATTATCCTGCAGCTTCAGGTCGGCCAGTCCACTCCGCCCTTCGGATCCTTCGAAGAAGGCGTGAGAGTCCTGCTCCTGTGCGGCCGCGACGATCCTCAGGTCGCGGACGGTCCGGACTTCGACCAGCTAATGGGTCAGCTCGAGAACGAACGTGTCGAGAAGCGCGCCCAGCGGTATCTGCGCGACCTGCGCAACGACGCCTACATCGAGTATAACTGACGAACGCTATGGCTGCCCTCGCCGTCTCGCTTGGCGATCCGGCGGGGATCGGGCCGGAGATCATCGTCGAAAGCTGGGCGCGGCGCCACGACATGGCGCTTGCGCCCTTCTTCGTGGTGGGGGGGGCGGGCGTTCTTGCCGAAGCGGCGAAAGTGCGCGGGCTCGCCGTCGAAATCGAGCGCGTCGAGACCCCTTCGCAAGCGGCAGGGATCTTCGGAACGGCCCTGCCGGTCCTGGGGGCGGAGGACTGCGATGCGATACCCGGTAGCCCGGACGATCGAGGCGCCGCGTTGGCGATGCATTCGCTCGCGGAGGCGACCCGGCATGCTTTATTGGGAACAGCCTCGGCTGTCGTAACCGCACCGATATCCAAGGCGCATTTGGCTCGCGTCGGTTTCGAATATCCCGGCCAGACCGAATTTCTTGCCCATGTATGCGGGCTGGCGCGCGAGGATGCAGTCATGATGCTCGCGGGTCCCAGCCTGCGCGCCGTGCCCCTGACGGTCCATTGCGCGCTTGCCGAAGTGCCCACGCGGTTGACGCAGAGCCTGATCGAGCACCGGGCGCGCATAGTGGCCCAGGCATTGGCACGCGATTTGGGCATCGCCGCCCCGCGTCTGGCCGTCTGCGGGCTGAATCCGCATGCGGGAGAAGGCGGTCGTTTCGGCAACGAGGAAGCGCGCATCATCGAACCGGCAATCGAGACGCTGTCGGCCGAGGGGCTGCACATAACCGGCCCGCATCCGGCAGACGCGCTTTTCACGCCGCGCGCCCGCCAGACTTACGATGTGGCACTGGCGATGTACCACGATCAGGCACTTGTGCCTCTGAAAGCCCTCGATTTCGACGAGGGCGTGAATGTCACGCTCGGCCTGCCCATCGTGCGAACCAGCCCCGATCATGGCACGGCATTCGACATCGCGGGCAAATCGCTCGCTCACCCCGGCGCCATGATCGCCGCGCTGAAACTGGCAGGCGACATGGCGACGACGCGTGCAAGCCATGGCTGATCTCCCCCCCTTGCGCGAGGTGATTGCTCGCCACGGCCTCAGCGCGTCCAAGGCGCTGGGCCAGAACTTCCTGTTCGACGAAAGGCTGCTGGACCGGATCGCCGCCATTCCGGGCGATCTTTCGGGCAAACGGGTGCTCGAAGTCGGCCCCGGACCGGGCGGACTGACCCGCGCCCTGCTGCGAAGCGGAGCAAGGGTTACCGCGATCGAGATGGACAAGCGCTGCCTCCCGGCTCTGGCCGAGTTGGGCGAGGCGTTTCCGGGGCAGCTACGCGTGCTCGAAGGCGATGCGCTCAAGCTCGATCATACCGAGCTGATGGGCGGCGAGCCCTTCGCCGTCCTATCCAACCTGCCCTACAATGTCGGAACAGCGCTGTTCGTCCGCTGGCTGGGCGGAGAGGCCTGGCCACCACTCTGGACCAGCCTGACGCTGATGTTTCAGCAGGAGGTTGCCCAGCGGATTGTCGCCCAACCCGGCGGCTCGGTCTACGGCCGGCTGGCGGTGTTGGCGCAATGGCGCAGTAACGCGAAGCTGGCGATGAAGGTCCATCGCAGCGCCTTCACCCCGCCGCCCAAAGTCATGAGCGCGATTGTCCATGTCGAACCCGGTGCAATGCCCGAAGGCGTGTCGGCCCGGGTTCTGGAACGCCTAACCGAAGCCGCTTTCGGCCAACGCCGGAAAATGTTGCGGCAGAGCCTCAAAGGCGTTTCCGGCGCGGTCGAGGCGCTGGCAGGGGTCGGGATCGACCCGCAAAGGCGCGCCGAGACCGTCTCGGTGGCGGAATTCGTTGCGCTGGCGCGAATCCTCTCAGTTTAGCCGACTTGTCCGACGATACGTCGGTAGAGGTGCCAGGTCGCGTGGCCGAAAACGGGCAGAACGATGAGAAGACCCAGAAAGGCAGGCAGCATCGCCACCAACAGCGACGCCGCGATCACCGTCGCCCAGATACATAGCATGACCATATTCGCCCTGAAGGCCGCAAGGCTTGCGATGATGGCAGTGAGAAAATCGACCTCCCGATCCACCAGCATCGGCAGGCTGACCACCGTCACCGCATAGAAGGCCAGGGCCAGGATTGCGCCGACCAGCGTACCGACTGCCAGCATTGCCATACCTTCGGGCGTGGCGAAGGCCGCCAGCGATTCCGATCCGACACCGGATTCGGAGAGGAAGATCGCGAATATTCCATGCGCGATGATCATCCAGAAACTGAACGCGACGAACACGATGCCGCCCATCATGATGAGCTGTTCGTCACCCCTGCCGCGCAGAGCCCCGAGTACGGCGCGCCAGCCGATCGGTAAACCCGCCTCGCGGCGGCGGCTGACCTCGTATAGTCCGACGGCGGTGAACGGCGCGATCAGCGGAAATCCAGCCACCGCCGGAACGAACCACATCGGCTCGCCCCAGCGCATCAGGGCCACGAACAGGAACAGCCCGGCCGCGACATAGATCGACGCGAAGAACAGACCGAATATCGGCCTGGCGAGGAAATCCGCCAGACCCGCTTTAAGCGCACGGCCGAGATCCGCGATGGTGAGATCATCCGCGACCTGAGCCACGGATGCTGCGACATTGTTGGCGGCCTGCATGACGCCGTTCCTCCCTTCCCGCTTCCGGGAGGTACTGTGCATCAGGGCGTGCGGCGCATCAAGCGTTCGCCTTCTTTCGCAGCCTCCAGGCGTGCAGCAACGGCTCGGTATAGCCGCTCGGCTGTTCCACGCCCTTGAAGATCAGATCCTTCGCCGCGCTGAACGCCGCGCCGTCCTCGTTTTCCAGCAGAGGCTCGTAGAACGGATCGCCCGCATTCTGCTGGTCCACCTTGGCGGCCATGCGGCGCAGGCTGTTCATCACCTGATCTTGCGAGATCACACCATGCAGCAGCCAGTTGGCGATATGCTGGCTGGAAATACGCAGCGTCGCGCGGTCTTCCATCAGACCGACATCGTTGATGTCCGGAACCTTGGAGCAGCCGACACCTTGGTCGATCCAGCGCACCACATAGCCGAGCAGGCCCTGGCAATTGTTGTCGAGCTCCTCGCGGATTTCCTCTTCCGACCAGTTCGTGCCGTCCGCCAGCGGGATCGTCAGAAGATCGTCCAGTTTCGCCGCATCGGGCAAACCCTTCTGAATCGCGAACACATCCTCGCGGTGATAGTGGATCGCGTGGAGCGTGGCCGCCGTCGGGCTCGGCACCCAGGCGGTGTTGGCGCCGGCACGCAGATGGCCGATCTTCTCGATCATCATCTGCCCCATCAGATCGGGCGCAGCCCACATGCCCTTGCCGATCTGCGCGCGGCCCGACAGGCCATGCGCGAGGCCGATACCGACATTGCGCGCCTCATAGGCCTTGAGCCAAGCGGAGTTCTTCATCTCGCCCTTGCGCATCATCGGCCCGGCACGCATCGAGGTGTGAATCTCGTCGCCTGTGCGGTCGAGGAAGCCGGTGTTGATGAAGACTATCCGGTCCCTCACCGCATGGATACAGGCGGCGAGGTTTGCCGATGTGCGACGCTCCTCGTCCATGACGCCGACCTTGATCGTGTGGCGCGGCAGGCCGAGCAGGTCCTCCACGGCATCGAACAGGTCGTTGGTGAAAGCGCACTCTTCCGGCCCGTGCATCTTGGGCTTGACGATATAGATCGAGCCGCAGCGCGAATTGCCGTATCTGCCCAGACCGGCGACATCCTGAGCGCCGATGGCACTGGTGACGACAGCGTCGAGAATGCCCTCGGGAATTTCCATGCCGTCCCAGCGCATCGCCGGATTGGTCATCAAATGGCCGACATTGCGCACGAACATCAGGCTGCGGCCGGGCAGAGTATGCTCCGCGCCGTCGGCATCGGTGTAGGTCTTGTCGCCCGCAAGCTTGCGCGTCAGCGTCTTGCCGCCCTTGTCGAAGCTTTCTTCCAGATCGCCACGGATCACGCCCAGCCAGTTGGTGTAAGCGAGCAGCTTGTCCTCTGCATCGACTGCCGCCACCGAATCCTCGCAATCGGCAATGGTCGTCAGAGCGGCCTCGAAATTGATGTCGGCCAGGCCGAGCCGATCGGTCTTGCCGACCTGGCTATCGGGATCGACCACCAGTTCGATATGCAGGCCGTTATGCCGGAAGATCGGCCCCTTTTCGGTCGTGCCGAGCTGCTGCGAGGGATCGGCGAGCGCCGCGCTTTTCAGGCTGTCGAGATCGCTCCAGCTCCCGGAGGCAAGCGGCACGATTTCATCGAGCAGTTTGCGCCCTTCGGCAATCACCGCCGCGCCGCGATCCTCGTCATAGCCGCCGGGCCGGGCGGGCGGCGCGTCGAGCGCATCGGTTCCGTACAGTGCATCATAGAGGCTGCCCCAGCGCGCATTCGCGGCGTTGAGCAGGAAACGCGCATTGAGGATCGGCACCACGAGCTGCGGTCCGGCCATCGTGGCGATTTCCGGATCGACATTCTCGGTCCCGATTGTGAATTCGCCCGGTTCGGGGACGAGATAGCCGATATCGGTCAAGAAAGCGCGATAGTCTTCCGTATCGTGCGACTTGCCCGCGCGCTCTGTATGCCACGCATCGATTTTGGCCTGCAAATCCTCGCGTTTTGCCAAAAGCGCACGATTGCGCAGGGCGAAACTGCCGAGCAATTGCGCAAAACCCTGCCAAAATTCATCGACATCGCGGCCCAGCGGGCCAAGCACTTGGGTTTCGATGAACTGGGCAAGCTGCGGGTCGGCTTCGATCCCGGCGCGCGTAACGTATTGGGTCATGGAACTCCTCAGGCAAATGCAAGGCTGGCAGTGTCGAACCCGGGGAGGAGCGGCACGGTCTATGCCGCCACCGGTTGATCATTGCAAGGTGCGGGGTGGACTTGCTTTCGCACACGATTAAGGACGTTACACATGAAACCAGGCACTGCTTCACAGGCCCTCCTCGATACTATCGACGCCGATACCATGTTGCGTCAGGTTCAGGAATGGGCAGCGATCAATACCGGCACCGCCAACATCGAAGGACTCGACCGGATGGCGGGCGTGCTCGCCGACGCTTTCAGCACCTTGCCGGGCGATGTCGAACTGGTCGAACCGGCGACGGTCACCGCGATTTCGAGCGATGGCCGCGAATTCGAAAAACCGCATGGCAAGCACATGGTCCTGCGTGTGCGCCCGGAGGCCGAACGCCGCTTCGTGCTGACGGGCCACATGGATACCGTCTTCCCCGTCGATCATCCGTTTCAGGAAACCACCTGGCTCGACGACGAGACGATCAACGGCCCCGGAACCGCCGACATGAAGGGCGGTCTCAACGTCATTCTCCATGCGCTCAAGACCTTCGAGACGATCGAAGGGGCGAAGCGCGTGGGTTACGACGTGATGATCAATTCGGACGAAGAAACCGGCAGCCTCGCGAGCCGCGGACTGATCGAGGAACTCGCACAGGGCAAATACGCCGCGCTGACCTACGAACCCAGCGCCCTGCCCGATGGCACGCTTGCCCATGCACGCGGCGGGACGGGCAACTACTCGATCACCTTCACCGGCAAATCCGCCCATGCGGGCCGCAATCCGCATGACGGGCGCAACGCTATCGTCGCTGCCAGCGACCTGGTGCTGCGGATCAAGGCGCTCGAGGCCGACGACATCACCGTGAACCCGGCCAAGATCGAGGGCGGCAGCGCGAACAATGTCGTGCCCGATCTGGCGATTTTGCGGTTCAACATCCGCCCGAAATCGACCGATGCGATGACCCGCTTCGATGGCGAGCTGGATTCGATCCTGCGCCTGATCGAGGACGAGCACGAGGTCGGCATCCACCGCCATGGCGGCGTCACCCGCCCGCCCAAACCGGTTGGCGAAAAGGCCCAGCGCCTGTTCGATCTGGTCAAGGCATGCGGCGCCGAACTCGGTCAGCAGATCGGCTGGAAACCCACCGGCGGCGTGTGCGACGGCAATAACATCGCCGCTACCGGCGTACCCGTGGTCGACACAATGGGTGTGCGCGGCGGGGCGATCCACTCGCCCGACGAATTCATGATTGTTCCGAGCCTTCGCGAGCGCGCCGCGCTGTCTGCGTTGGTGCTCGCCAAGCTTTCCACCGGAGACCATTTGTGACCTTCCGCCTGCGCGCTGCGCATATCAGCGACCTCGAGCACCTGTATGAAATGGCCAAGCTGACGGGCGGCGGCTTCACCAATCTACCTGCCGACCGGGCGGCGCTGACCAAAAAGCTCGTCTTCGGTGCGCGAGAACGCCTCGTCCGCCCGTTCGAGCTTTTTGGTCAGCGCCGCCCGGTCGGCAGGTAGATTGGTGAAGCCGCCGCCCGTCAGCTTGG
>CAMYIQ010000293.1 GCA_947258465.1 uncultured Erythrobacter sp. | reverse complement strand
GTCGGTTCGTGACCGTTGTGTTGCAATATCGAGCGCCGATGCGACGAAGCATGGCGGTTTCGTCGAAAACCGTGTCCCGAGCACGGGGATTGCAGAAATATGACAATGTTACAGTTTTATTGCGGAATGCCCTGAGGGAAGGCATCCATAATCGCAGAACAGATATGGGAGAGCCGAAATGGCCATCATCGCAAGTGTAGCATTGGCGCTTATGGCGCAGGGTCCGGTCGAGGCTGCCGCAGGCCCGCATTCGGATTTCGACGTGGGCTATGAAGAGCTGGTCGCGAACGACAATGCCGCCGCTCGCTCAGCCATCGAGCAATGCGACGAGTTGGCCGCAGACGACCCGGCACGCCTGATCAATCACGGTATCGCGCTTGCGCGCACGGGCAACTACGAGGCGGCACGCGCCGATTTTCTGGCCGCCGCGAACGCGCGCGACAGTGTCGAACTCGAAACTGCCGAGGGGAAATGGGTCGATTCGCGCCGTCTTGCTCGCAAAGCCCTTGCCATGCTCGACAAAGGCGAATTCGCTCGCTATTATGCACTCTCGCTCCGCTAATTCTTCGCAAGACTGCAGAGCCACCGGGCCCGCCTTCTTTGGAAGGCGGGTCTTTTTTATTTGTGTTGTAACCTTGCGACAGTTCGAAACTACATTGCCCTTCCTGTCACTCGCTTGTCATGTATCATGGCCATCGGGGCTGGACGGAGGGTGCAATGATTCTCGCACGCTTGGCGCTGGTGATGGGATTGTCCTGCGCGGCGCTGACTGCCTTCCCGGCGAAGGCGGATGTCATGGAAGTCGACGCTGACGGAGCGCGCTGGGTAACCGGCGGGGGCACCGCGCTGACTGCCGGCCAAACTGCTTTGCTGCCCACCGGCACGCTGGCTGAAGTTCCGGCGGAAATCACTGTACCCGATGTCGCTGTCGCCGATCCGGGCGAACATGCGCGCCTGGTGCCGGAAAGCTACAAGGCCAAGGTCGCCGAACTTGCCGCGCGCTTCGATCTCAGCCCGACGCTCATCGAAGCGCTGGTGTGGCAGGAGAGCCGCTGGCGCGCGAATGCCGTGTCGCCCGTCGGCGCACGGGGGCTTGCCCAACTGATGCCGGGCACCGCGCGCGATCTCGGTGTCGATCCCGACGATCCTCTCGCCAATCTCGAAGGCGGGGCCCGCTATCTACGCGAACAGCTCGACCGGTTCGACGGCGATCTCGAAAAGGCTCTGGCAGCCTATAATGCGGGGCCGGGGCGCGTCGTTCGTGCTGGCGGCATTCCCCGCATTCGCGAAACACAGCATTATGTGGCGGCCATTATGGGCCGTCTATCCGACCATTCACGGGAGTAGTTACTTGAGTCGCAAATTTACCCTTCCAGCTATGCTTGCCGCTCTGCTGACCCACAGCGCCGCCTTTGCCCAAACCGCCGATCCGGCCGGTTCGGGTCCGATCGTCGCCGCGCTTGGCTGGCTGCAGGGTACGCTGCTTGGCAATGTCGCCACGGCAGTCGCCGTTATGGCGGTGGCCGCAGTCGGCTTCATGATGCTGACCGGACGCCTCAACTGGCGGTTCGGCGCCACCGTGATTATCGGCGTGTTCATCCTGTTCGGCGCCGCTTCGATCGTCGCCGGTATCCAGGGCGTGGCAGGAGGCTGACGTGACCGCGCTGGTCCGCCATCCCGTCCACCGCGCGCTGACGCGTCCGCAGATGTTCGCGGGGGTGACGTATAATTACTTCATCATCAACGGGATGGTGACGACCGAGGCATTCCTGATCACCGGAAGCTGGCTGGCGCTGCTGGTTTTCGCCGCAATGCACGGCGTAGGCTATTTCGCCTGCCTTCGCGAACCACGCATCTTCGACTTGTGGATCACCAAGGTCAGCAAATGTCCGCGAGTGAAGAACTACAAACGCTGGGGCTGCAACTCCTATGCAGCCTGAGCGGAAAGGGATCGCATGACGACCAAGTGGAAAGGGGCCGCCGCCTGGAGCGCGAAGGAAACGCGCGCCGGCGATCGCCTGCCCTATCTGCGATTGATCGACGAGAGCACCATGCTGCTGCGCGACGGTAGCGTGATGACGGCGATCCAGGTGCCGGGCCTGCTGTTCGAAACCGAGGATAGCGACGCGCTGAATGCTCATGCGGCTACCCGCGAAGTGGTGCTCCGTTCGACGCTCGATGCCCGTTTCGTGCTCTATCATCATGTCATCCGCCGCCGCGTGTCGGTGGAACTGGAAGCCCAGTTCCCCGACCCGATCAGCCGCCATATAGACGCGCGTTGGCGCGAGCGGCTCGGCTCCGGACAGCTCTTCGTCAACGACCAGTTCGTTACGCTGATCCGCCGCCCCGCGCGGGGGAAGGCGGGGCTCGCCGAACGCATAAGCAAGACATTCAAGCGCGGTGGCGGCGAACGGCTCGAGCCCGATCCCAAGGATGTACGATCCTTGCGTGCGGCTTCGCAGGGCCTCGTCGCCGCGTTGCAGGCCTATGGCGCGACGCCGCTGGGCGATTATGTCGGGCCGCAAGGCAATACCAACTCGGAGATGCTCGAGCTGCTTTCGGCGCTCTATAATGGCGAGATGCGTCCGGTGAGGAAGCCCGCCGCCGACGTCGATGTGGGCCATATGCTGCCCTATCGCCGCGTCAGTTTCGGTCTCGACGCGATAGAGATGCGCGGCTCGGGCGCGCCCGATTTCGCCGCGATGCTGGGGCTCAAGGACTATCCCGAGGCGACCAGCCCGGGCCTGCTCGACAGCCTGCTGCGCCTGCCGTTCGAAATGGTGGTGAGCGAAAACTATGCCCCGACCGAACGCCAGACCGCGCGCGAGCGGATGGACCTTGCGATCCGGCGCCTGAAGAGCGCGGACGAGGAAGCCGCCGCCGAGCGTGCGGACATGATGGCCGCGCGCGATGCGCTGGGTAACGGTGCTGTCGGCTTCGGCGATCATCATTTGACCGTGATGGTCAAGGAACGCGATCTCGGCCGCCTCGACGATGCCATGGCCGCTTGCGCCGCCGCGCTGGCCGATACCGGCGCGATCGCGGTGCGCGAGGATACCAATTGCGAACCTGCCTTCTGGGGCCAGTTCCCCGGCAATGAGGGCTATCTCGTCCGCCGCGCGCTGATTTCCAGCGCCAATATGGCGAGCTTCGGGAGCTTGCACGGCTTTGCGCTCGGCCAGGCGCAGGGCAATCACTGGGGCGAGGCGGTGACCCTGCTGGAGACGACCAGCGCGACGCCGTTCTTCTTCAATTTCCACCATGGCGACCTGGGCAATTTTTCGGTCATCGGGCCGAGTGGGTCGGGCAAGACCGTGGTGATGAACTTCCTCGCCGCACAGGCGCAGAAGTTCAGCCCCCGAACCATATTGTTCGACAAGGATCGCGGAGCGGAACTGTTCGTGCGCGGGATCGGCGGGCGCTATGACAGCATCCGTGCGGGCGAACCGACCGGCTTCAACCCGCTCGCGCTGTCCGACACACCGGGCAACAGGGCCTTCCTGCGCGATTGGCTGGCAGTGTTGCTCAAAGCCGAGGGGCCGGAGGAAGAACAGACCATCGCGGGCGCGGTCGATGCGGCCTATGCCAATGACGCGAGCCTGCGCCGTCTGCGCCATTTCAAAGAGCTTCTCTCGGGCAGCCGTCGTCCGCAGCCGGGCGATCTGGCGGATCGTCTCGGTGCCTGGATCGGGGAGGGCGAGCATGCGTGGATGTTCGACAACCCGGAGGACAAGCTCGACCTGACGAGCCGTGTGCTCGGCTTCGACATGACCGCGCTGCTGGAAAACCCCAGGCTGCGCACGCCGACCATGATGTATCTCTTCCACCGGATCGAGGAGCGGCTGGACGGCAAGCCGACGATGATCCTGATCGACGAGGGCTGGAAGGCGCTGGACGACGAGGTCTTCGCCGCGCGCATCCGCGATTGGCTCAAGACGCTCAGAAAACGCAACGCGCTAGTCGGTTTCGCCACGCAGTCGGCGCGCGATGCGCTCGAAAGCCGCATTTCTACCGCATTGGTCGAGCAGACTGCGACCATGGTGTTCATGCCCAACAGCCGCGCCCGGCCAGAGGATTATTGCGACGGCTTCGGCCTGACCGAGCACGAGCTCGCGCTGATCCGCACGCTGCCTGCGCACAGCCGCTGTTTCCTTGTGCGCCAGCCCGATGCCAGCGTGGTGGTGCGGCTCGACCTGTCGGGCGCGCCCGAAGTGCTGACGCTGCTTTCGGGCCGTGAAAGTTCGGTCCGCCGTCTCGATTTGCTGCGCGAAGCGCTCGGCGATGCGCCCAGCGAGTGGTTTCCCGCGCTCACTGGGACGAAGTGGCCCGGAGGCGCGAACGATGAAGGCGGGGCGGGGGTCGAAGCCCTCGGCTTGGCAGCGGAATGAGCGCGAACTGCCAGCAAGCCGCCGAAGGGGTCGGCAATGGTGTGGCCGCGGCGCTGCGCGGCGTCGACTGCATCGCGGGCGAAGCCAGCGCGGCCGCCTTCGGGCGCTTGTTCGCGCCGGGCGGCTCGCTCG
>CAMYIQ010000292.1 GCA_947258465.1 uncultured Erythrobacter sp. | reverse complement strand
GGCGCCTGCCGGCGGCGGCGAACCGACCGCCGGTGCGGCGCGCTCGCTGTCGGCGGAGGCTTCGGGCCCGAGCGACGAGCGGCTTGCTGCGGTCCAGTCGATCACCAAGCCGCAGACCGACGATCCGGCGGACGATGAGTATTCCTATGGCTATCGCCTCTGGAATGCGGGGTTCTACCCCGAGGCGCAGCAGCAGCTTACCCTGTTCGTGGAGCAGCATCCCGGGCATTGGCGCACGACCTACGGGCGCAATCTTCTGGGCCGGGCCTATCTGGATGATGGCAAGGCAAAGGAAGCCGCCCCCTGGTTCCTCAAGAATTATCAGGAAGACAAAACCGGGGCGCGGGCGGGGGACAGCCTGCTTTATCTTGCCGAGGCGATGATTGCGCTCGGCGATACGCGCCGGGCCTGCATTGCCCTGGCCGAATTCTCCGAAACCTATCCGGCGCTGGCGGCGGGCCGCCTGCAAGGCCAGTATGAGGCCAATCGCGGCAAGGTGAATTGCGATTGACGAGCGGTTAGACGAAGCTGTTCTCGCGCGGTTCGAAGCCGGTTTTCGCGCATATAGGCCCGATGGCAAGCTCGGGCTGGCGGTATCGGGCGGGGCGGACAGTATGGCGCTGCTGGTTCTCGCCCACGCCCTGTTCGATCATATGATCGAGGTTGCAACGGTCGATCACGGCCTGCGGCCCGAAGCCGGTGAGGAATGCGCGCTCGTGGCGCGCGTATGCGAGGAACGAGGCGTCGCTTGCCGTATCCTCCAGGTCACCGTGGCCGAGGGGAACCTGCAGGACCGCGCGCGGTCCGCCCGCTATGCCGCGCTTGGCGAGTGGGCGCGCGATCGGCACTTGGCGGCCATTGCCACTGCGCATCATGCCGACGACCAGGCCGAAACGCTGCTGATGCGGCTCAACAGAGGCAGCGGGCTGGCAGGACTGGCAGGAATTCGCTCGTCGACGATGATCGAGGGATGTCCCGTTCCTGTGGTCCGCCCTTTGTTGCGGTTCCGCAGGAAGGAACTGCGCGCCATCCTTCGCGGGACGGGTACCCCTTTCGCCGACGATCCCAGCAACCGCGACGAGAGCTTCGAGCGGGTAAGGGTACGGCGCGAACTGGAAAAGGCGGACTGGATCGACCCGCTCGCCCTCGCACGGTCCGCTGCCCATCTCGAAGAGGCGGAAAGCGCCCTTGCATCGATTGCGGATCAGGTGTGGGATAGCGAAGTCACCGTGACCGACGGACATATTGCCGTGCCGATCGCGGATTCGATCGATATGTCGTCCCGCCTCGTGACGCGCGCCATTTCGGGCTTCGGACAGACCGTGTCGCGTGGGGAAGTCGCCGGCTTCCTCAAAACGCTCGACAAACGCGGCAATATTGCCGGTGTATTGATCGAGAAACAGCAGGATGTGTACGCCTGCTCGCCCGAGCCGCCGCGCCGATCGGGGTGCGCGATCAGATGATGCTGTCGCCCATGCCCATCCGCTTGCCGTCGGTAATCACGACACGGTCGCCCTCTTTGGCGATGGCGAACAGGCGTTTGGCAATATCGTCGGGAACCCCGATACAGCCGTGGCTGGCATAGCCGTTTTCGACCTCGCTCCCGCCATGGATCGCAATGCCGTCATTGGTCAGGAACATGCTCCAGGGCATTGGCGCATTGCCGTATTTCTCCGACACATTGTGCCTCTGCTTCCACAGGATCGGGAAGACGCCGGTCGGGGTCGGGTGTTGATCGGTGCCCAGCATGACGGCCGCGGCGCCGATCTCGTATCCGCCGCGGAATACGGAGATCACGCGGGCCTGCAAATCGACCGTGACCAGCAAGGGGCCATCCGGAACGCCTTTGTCGTCCCAGTGCCATTCGCCATACTTAATCGGCCCGTCGATCGGGAGGACGCGGCGGACGGTGTAGAGCAGCTTGGCATCGGCTGCGGCCTTCGCGGCGATCGCGCCGTGGGCGAAAACCGATTGCGACACGGGCGTCGGCGTTTCGATGGCGGGCTCGGACATGTCGTTTTCCGCCGTTGCGCGGCCACCGATGGCGATGCCTGCAAGCACCAGTGCCGCTGCCACGGTTCCGCCACCAATCCATTTCAGAATCACGTCCATGCGGCCAATATGCGTCTGCAATGGTGAATTTTCCAGTTTCACCTTGGAAACCGTCTCGAACCGGCACTGTTCGGACGACGGGAGCTAGCCGGCCAGAGCGGCAGCTTCCCGCGCCAGCGCTTCGATGTTCTTCTCGTTCACCGGACCGCGAGGGGCGACCCAGCTACCCCCGACGCACAAGACCGGATCGAACGCCAGCCAGTCACCCGCATTGGCGAGCGAGATGCCGCCGGTAGGGCAGAAGCGACACTGGCCGAAGGGCGCCGCAAGAGCTTTCAAGGCGGGCAGGCCGCCAGCGGCCATTGCCGGAAAGAACTTGAAATAGGTCAGCCCAAGATCGAGCCCGCGCATGATATCGCCTGCATTCGCGATGCCGGGCAGAAACGGAATACCTTCGCGAATGGCCGCCTTGCCAAGCGGTTCGGTCAGGCCCGGCGAAACGATGAACCGGCTTCCCGCCTCGATCGCATCGGCCAGCTCGCGCTGGTTGGTCACCGTACCGGCACCGACTATCGCGCCGTCGACTTCGCTCATGGCGCGGATCGCATCGAGGGCGACCGGGGTACGCAGGGTGACTTCGAGCACCGGCAGGCCGCCGGCCACCAACGCACGGGCGAGTGGCTGGGCGTGATCCACTTCGTCCACCACGATCACCGGGATAACCGGCGCGGTCTGCATGATATCGGCGATGGTCATCGATGCTCTCTTACGAAGGCCGCGGCGGCGCCGAACAGGCCCGGCTGCGGGTGGGTGATCAGCTTCACGGGGATCGAGGCCATCAATTCCTGGAAACGTCCCTTGGCTTTGAACCTGGCCGCGAAACCCGATTTGGAAAGCGATTCCCGAATGCGGTAACCCAGCCCCCCGGCGATCACGACGCCGCCGAAACCGCCCTGTGCCAATGCGATGTCCCCGGCGACACTCCCCAGCGACATGCAGAACCGGTCTACCGCCGCGGCGGCAAGACTGTCGCTGCCGTCCTGTCCCCGGGTCCAGATGGCGACATCGTCTTCCTCCGCGACCGGCTTGCCCTCGATTGCGGCAAGCGTCTGATAGATGTCCGAGATGGCCGGGCCTGCCACGACCCGTTCGACCGATACGCGCATATGTCGTTTACGCAGCCGGGCAAGGATCGCATCGTCGATCTGGTCGAGCGGGGCGAAGTCGATATGTCCGCCCTCGGTAGCGGAGACGCGGTAAGTCCCGTCGGGCTCGCGATAAAGATGCGCGACGCCCAGGCCCGTTCCGGGGCCGAGCACGCTGAGGCGACCGGTGGGGGCAAGCGGCTTGTCCGGGCCGCTAAGGTGGATGAACTGGTCCTCGCCCACCCGCGCGACGGCGTGCGCGACCGCTTCGAAATCGTTGACCAGGCAATACGCTTCGACGCCGAGCTTTTCCCGCATCAGCGCCGGGCGGATAATCCACGGATTGTTCGTAAAACGGATGACATCGCCGCCGACAGGCCCCGCGATGGCAATCGCTACGCGTGGCGGAAGGCTGCCGCCCCTGCGTTCGCGGAAACTCTCCCAGGCGCTCTGAAAGCTGGCATGGTCTTCGGTGTGCAGAGTGACGGGTTCGCCAAGCGTGATGGCGCCATTGCGGGCCACGGTAGCGATCGCGAACCGGGCATGTGTGCCGCCCAGATCGATGCTGACGAGGTCCATGCTCACAGCCCTGCCGTTGCCAACATCGATGACGCCCCCTGTTCTGCGCCATCGGCATTGCTGCGGAACATCGCAAAGAATTCGCGCCCCATGCCGGTTTCTGTTTCGGGTTCCGTAGCGGCCTTGCGATTGCCGAGATCGGCCGTTGTCGAAAGCTCACCCGTGGCGGCGCATACGCGTATAGGATCGCCATCTTGCAGTCTGGACAGCGGGCCGCCCCCCAACGCTTCCGGGGTGCAATGGATCGCCGCGGGAACCTTGCCGGATGCGCCCGACATGCGCCCATCGGTGACCAATGCCACCTGGTAGCCGCGGTCCTGCAGCACGCCGAGTGCCGGCGTCAATTTGTGAAGCTCGGGCATGCCATTGGCGCGCGGGCCCTGGAAACGGACGACGACCACGACGTCGCGGTCGAGTTCGCCCCTTTTGAATGCCTCGTTCACATCGCGCTGGGTCTCGAATACGCGGCACGGGGCCTCCACGGTCCAGCGCTCGCGCTCGACGGCGGAGGATTTGAAGCAGGCGCGGCCCAGATTGCCTTCGACGAGACGCATGCCGCCATCGGGCTGGAACGGGTCGGAGGCGGGCCGCAGCATTGCGGTGTCGCCCGAAGGGCCGGGATCGCGCCAGGTGAGCGAATCGCCATCCATGCCCGGTTCCCGGCTATAGGCCTCGAGCCCGCCTTCCCAGATCGTCGGGATATCGGGGTGGGCGAGACCTTCTTCGAGCAGCGTGCCGACGACGTAGCCCATGCCGCCCGCTTCGTGGAAATGGTTCACATCGCCCGATCCGTTGGGATAAACCCGTGCGACCAACGGGACGGCGCTCGAGAGTTCCGACAGATCGGTCCAGTCGAACCTGATGCCTGCCGCCCTTGCCATGGCGGGGATGTGGATTGCATGATTGGTCGATCCGCCCGTGGCGAGAAGGCCGATAGCGGCGTTCACGATCGCTTTCTCGTCGACGACACGCGAAAGCGGGCGGAAATCCTCGCCTCGCTTGCCGATGGCGGCCAGACGGTGCGTGGCCGCGCGGCTCAGTTCCTGCCGGAGTTTAGCGCCCGGATGGATGAAAGCCGCGCCGGGAACGTGGAGGCCCATCATCTCCATCATCATCTGGTTCGAATTGGCCGTGCCGTAAAAGGTGCAGGTGCCGGGTGAATGATAGCTGCCCATCTCGCTGGCGAGCAATTCCTCGCGTCCGACCTTGCCCTCGGCATAGAGCTGGCGGGTACGCTGCTTTTCCTTGTTCGAGATGCCGGTGCCCATGGGGCCGGAGGGCACGAAGATCGCCGGCAAGTGCCCGAAGCGCAGCGCGCCCATCAGCAGGCCGGGTACGATCTTGTCGCAAATACCGAGCAAGGCGATACCGTCATACATGGCATGGCTCAGCGCCACGACGGTCGAAAGCGCGATCGTGTCGCGGCTGAACAGCGAAAGCTCCATGCCCGCTTCGCCCTGCGTCACACCGTCGCACATTGCCGGTGTCCCGCCGGCTACCTGGACGGTCGCCCCGACCTCGCGCGCCCAGATCTTCATAAGTTCGGGATAGCGGTGATAGGGCTGATGAGCCGAAAGCATGTCGTTATAGGCGGTGACCACGCCCAGGTTCGGACCCTTGGCGGCCATGATCGCCGCCTGGTCTTCCTCCGCCCCGGCAAAGGCATGGGCCAGGTTCGAACAGGAAAGCGTGCCGCGAGTAATCTGGCGGTCGCTTTCGCGGTCCATCAGGCCGAGATAATTCGCGCGGCTTTCGCGCGAGTTTTCGATAACCCGCCGGGTAACGCGGTGAATGGTGTCGTTCAGCGGTTTATTCGTCATGCCAGCTTACCCCGTCGCGTTCGGCCAGAGCGATTGCCGCGCTTGGTCCCCAACTGCCTGCTCCATAATATTTGGGCTTGATGTCTTCGTCCTCCCACAGCGCACGGATGGCATCGATCCATTCCCACTGCGCCTCGACCTCGTCGCGGCGGACGAACAGCGTCTGATCGCCTCCGATCAGATCGAGCAACAGCCGTTCGTAGGCGATGCGCCGCACGGTACCGGAGAAGGCGTCCGGCATGGCGATATCGAGCGGGATTTGCCGCAGGCGAATGCCCTCGCGGTCGAGGCCGGGCACCTTCGCCATCATCGATAGCTGGACGTTTTCTTCGGGCTGAATACCGATGACCAGGCGATTGGGCCGGGTGGTCGCCCCGCGGTCGGCAAAGATCGAATGTGGGATGCAGCGGAACTGGATCACGATTTCGGTCACGCGTTCGGGCAGCCGTTTGCCGGTGCGCATATAGAAGGGCACGCCCTTCCAGCGCCAATTGTCGACGTGCGCCTTGAGCGCCACGAAGGTTTCGGTCTCGCTGTCCTTGCCCAGTTCCTCGTCATAGCCGGGAACCGCCTCGCCGTTCACGGCCCCGGCGCGGTACTGGCCGGTCACCGTCTCATCTCTGGCAACAGGGCGCAGAGCGCGCAGCACCTTTACCTTCTCGTCGCGCACTGCGGTGGAATCGAAGCTGGTGGGCGGTTCCATCGCGACCAGCGCAAGCAGTTGCAACATGTGGTTCTGGACCATGTCGCGCAGCGCCCCGCTATCGTCGTAATAGGCAATGCGCGATTCCAGACCGACCGTCTCGGCAACCGTGATCTGGACGTGGTCGATATAGGTCGCGTTCCAGACAGGCTCGAACAACAGGTTTGCGAAACGCAGCGCCAGGAGGTTCTGTACCGTTTCCTTGCCGAGATAATGGTCGATCCGGAATATCCGGTCTTCCGAGAAGGCTCTGGCTACAGCGTCATTGATTTCCTCGCTCGAGGCGAGATCGGTGCCGAGCGGCTTTTCCAGCCCGATCCGGACGTTTCCCTCGGTCAGCCCGGCATGGACAAGGCCGTCGATTGTCGGCTCGAACAGGCTGGGTGCGGTCGACAGGAAGATCGCCAGACCCTTTGCGTATTCGCCCACCTCCTCGGCCAGCGCATCATACCCATCGAGCACGGTCGCATCGACGGGCACGTAGCTCAGCCGATCGAGAAACTGCGCGACGCCCCCGCGCCGGTTTTCGGGAAGATACTTCTCCAGCGCCGCACGCGCGAAATCGCGATAGTCCGCAGTGGTCATTTCCGAACGCGCGGTGCCGATCACTCTGAGGTCGGGTTCCAGCAATCCATCGGCGTCCAGCGCGCACAAGGATGGCAAGAGCATGCGTTGCGCCAGATCGCCGGTGGCTCCGAACAGCAAGAGGCGGTCGGCGGTTATATTCATGCAGTGGCCCACGCGAGCATCGTGTCATTCCTCCTCGCGGCTCCGGGTACCAGCGCGGGAGCGAGCAGACCAGTCGGCTGCATTCCTATTCTTGCGAAACCGAAACCGAGCTCGTGCGGAATTCGCTTGGCCCGAAACTGGTGAGAAAGCTCACATCCGCAGCATCGCGTCCGACGCCGATCTTCACCGTCTGGGAAGGATCGGCCATCCCGGTCGGATCGACCAGTTGCCACGTCCCCCCAGCCGGTGTCGCCGGGTCGGCAAGAAAGACCTCGGCAATGGCATGAAAGTCGGGCGGATCGACCCCGGGCGCGTAGCAAGCGACGTAGCGCGCGGGAATAGCACTGGCACGTGCCAGGGCGATCAGGACATGGGCGTAATCGCGGCAGATGCCCTGCCGCGCGATGAAGCTCTGGGCGGCGCCGGTTCCGGAATCCGATACGCCGGGAACATAAGTGAAATTATCGGCGATCCAGTCCCTGATCCGAGCAATGCGCGCACCGCCCGCGGTATCGCCGAACTGCGCATCGACGAACGACTGGAAATTATCCGCCGGGCAGTACCGACTGTCGAAGAGATATTCGACCGCTTCGCCAGGCAGGCGATGGGCGGGCAGGGCAGACAGC
Organism: uncultured Erythrobacter sp.; assembly: GCA_947258465.1. GTDB lineage: Bacteria > Pseudomonadota > Alphaproteobacteria > Sphingomonadales > Sphingomonadaceae > Qipengyuania. Next base: position 8,194 of record CAMYIQ010000292.1, on the reverse strand, counting down.
TCTTCCAGATCGGAAACCTGGCGCTCGATTTCGACATGTGCGCGATAGGCGACGGTGCATTCGCCTTGCGCCCTGATCCAGATGCGTTCGCCGATGTCGTGCAGCGCCGATACACGCGTATACCGCTCGTGCGGGGCCAGATCGGTATCGCTCGAAAGGATAGTCTGCTCGGGGATTGCAGCGGCCTCGAACTGCAGCAGGACATCCGTCGGTGCAGCGAGGTGGAAGGCGAAACGGGTTTCGATGGAGATCGGCATATGGCCGGTCAACGAAGGAGGGGCAGGGAGGTTTCGTCGCCATGCTTTGAAAACGGCATGAGAACTGCCGCGAAACCGAAAAAGGGCCCCGAAACGGGGCCCTTCGAATTTTATGTGGCGATACCGCTTAGTCGTTGCGGAAAAGCCAATCCCAAAAGCTCCACATGGTCGTACCTCCTGTTACTTCAGGAGTTATATGCCATTAACCATAAGCGTTTGTAAAGTTTAAACCATGTTTGCAGCCGGTCTGGATAGCGTAAAGTCTTGATATTCAAGCAGATCAGATAAAGACATGGGGCGCGAAAATGCATAACCCTGGACCTGTTGGCAGCCCGCTTTTTCGAAAAGAACGATGTCTTGCGGGTTTTCCAGACCTTCCGCCACCACGGTGATTCGCGCCTCGCGCCCCATTGCGGCGATGCTCGAGACGATGGCCCTCGCCTTTGGGTCTTTCGCCATATTAGCAACGAAGAGCCTGTCGATTTTCAGCTCGTCGAAGGGCAGTTCGTAAAAGGCCTCGAAGCTGGCAGCGCCGACGCCGAAATCATCCATCGAAATCTTGACCCCGAAGGTCCTGAGTTCCTCTAGGATACTCGCTGCGACGGAATGATCGGAAATGCGCGCGGTCTCGGTGATCTCCAAGGTCAGGTAAGCGGGATCGAAGCGGGTCGCTTGCAGCACATTGCGGACGATACCGGTGATACGCATGTCCCCAAGAAGCGTGGCCGAGATATTGACTGCCATCGAGATCTTGCGACCGCGGAAATGCAGCAACTGTCCCGCCGAACAGGCGCTTTGCAGAACGTAGCGGGTCAGATGCTCCATCCGTCCCGCTTTTTCGCATTGCTGGATGAAGTGCTGGGGTGAAATGAAGCCGCGCGCGGGATCGTGCCATCTGACGAGCGCTTCGACACCGGCAATCGACTTGGATGCGAGGTCGATCTTGGGTTGATAGACGCAATAGATTTCGCCCGCCTCCATCGCCTCGTCGATCCGGGCCCGCAGGGAGATGTCCCACAACAGGTCGCTATGGGATCCCGTTTCGGCAACTGCGATAGGATTGTGAGCTTCGGAGGTTTCTTCGGCGGCGGCAACGGCAGCGGCCAGTCGAACGGTCGGGTCATCATCGACCGCGGCGACGCCGAACGTGATCCCCACATCCACCGAAAACCCGCCGACCTGAACGGGCGCAGCGAAGATGGCGCGCAAGCCCTCGAGGTGATCGGTTACGGCATTGGTGTCATCGCTTGCGACATGCCAGCCCAGGTGGTGCCCATCGCTATAGATGGCCAAGTCGGGGTCGGCCGCACGCAGTCGGTCGACGAGTTTAAGAACATAACTTCCCTTATCGTCCGAGCGTAGCGTTTTCAGAACCCGCTCGTAATTTTGAATTTTCGCTATGACGACATGGCCGCTTCCGATTTTATCTCGTATAAGCCGGATTTCGAGAGCGCGCAGTTTTGGCAGCCCAGTCTCGCTATTCACCATCTCCACACGTCGCTTCCAACGCACACGAGAGCGGAAGGCGCCATAGATCCCTAAGAGAGATAACGCGTAAGCGAGTTCGAGCCGTACTCCGACCCTCGCCGATATGATGAAAACGACAGGCAGAGCAAGAATGATGCTATAATATGCCGTCCAGCGCTGTTTTCGAGTCCGCGCTAATACGATTGCTAGGAAGAGCATTGCCGCGACACACGGTAGAACAAAGCTTCCGCGCAGATATGTTGTTCTGCCAGATTTCAGGGTTTCCCCCGCATATATGTCAATCAGACTTGCGGGACCGTTGGTGCTTCCGGGTATGAGTTGTGGTGTGCCGCCAGCGTAGTTGCTGTGACCGACCACCACGGTTTTGCCGGTTACGTCTATCTCGGCGTAGTCGTTCGGAACTTGCGCGCCGACTAGTTGTCCGAGCAATACTACCGGAATCTCGCGGCTGTTGAAGCCATAGTCGATTGCGAAGCGACCCTGCCTCGCATCCGATATCCCGCCGATCGCTGCCCCCAACGAAGGTTTGGGCCGGTCATCGAAAAGATAGGTATACTGCATTTCCCATGCGAAACCGAAAAAGTTTCGATCGGTCTGATCCGATACGACGCGACCGCCAAGGCTCGCGATTCCGGGTGAGGTACGCCGGAGGATTCTATCGCCCCCCGCCTCGTCGACGATCCGATCAACCAAGGTGATGCGGGGACCGAGATCGGCAATTGCGCGGGCAAGCCGCGCATCGGCGGCTGGGTTGTCGGACGTCTCGAAAGTGACATCGAGGAAAACCTTGCCGACGCCGAGCCGATCGAGCTCGTCGAGCGCTGCGGCCACTTTATATCGCCGCTCCGGCGCGGTGGGATCGTTGAGCGCTTCGTCGGACGCGACAAACACCACATCGCCGGATGGATGCCGATCAGCGATGCGGGACTGGATCAGCCAGAGAAACTGATCGACCGGTTCGAACAGCAGAACCGCGTATGTTACAAAGGTAATCAACCCCGCCCAGAACAGGTGCCGCAGGCGTTCGAACAGCCGCCTGCTGAGCAGCGCGCGCCCGCCACCGACGATTGCCTCGGCCGCCTTCGAGATGCGTGTTTCACCCATCGAACGCCCTTATGGCGCTCTTAAGTTTAAGAAAAACTTGATGGTCCTCTCGCTATAACCCCTCGTCCCAAGAATACCGGGGGTTGCGAAGGTTAATACGGGTTTAGGAACTTGCCTGAACGAAATTCGAACCGCAGCCGGATTTGCGGACGATCCGGGGACGATTTTCCGTTCTGATTGAATTGGATAAGCGCGTGGGGGAAAGGTAATCCGGCGGGGTTAACCGACCTGGTGGGGCCGTGTCAGTTTACCACTCCATACAGGTCGTGCGCATCACTGTCCTCTATCGAGACAGTTACGATATCGCCCGCCGCAAGATCGCGCGGCACATTGCGCAGGTAAACCGCCCCATCTATCTCCGGCGCGTCTGCCTGGCTGCGCCCGGTGGCGCCGACATCGCCATCTTCATCCGGTTCGCCCACCTCGTCGATGATCACCGGGATCGCAGCCCCCACCTTGGCCGCGAGCTTCGCCGAGCTGATCCGTTCGGTCACTTCCATGATCCGGGCGTAGCGATCTTCCTTGATGTCTTCCGGCACGGGATCGGGCAGGGCATTCGCCCGCGCACCTTCGACCGGTTCGAAACGGAACGCGCCGACACGGTCGAGCTGCGCTTCCTCCAGCCAGTCGAGCAGGTATTGGAAGTCCTCTTCGGTTTCGCCCGGGAACCCGACCACGAAGCTGGAGCGGATGGCGATCTCCGGACAGATCGCGCGCCAGGACTTGAGGCGATCCAGGACCTTGGCTTCGTTTGCGGGGCGTTTCATCGCGCGCAGCACCTTGGGGCTCGCATGCTGAAACGGAATGTCGAGATAGGGCGTCAGCAACCCCTCGGCCATCAAAGGGATCACGGCGTCGACATGCGGGTAGGGGTAGACGTAGTGAAGCCGCACCCATGGCGGCTTGCCCCCACCGATGTCGAGCTGGCCCAGCTCGCGCGCGAGATCGGTCATGTGCGCGCGCACGTCGCGGCCTTTCCATTGGCGGGTCTCATGCCGCGTATCGACCCCATAGGCGCTGGTATCCTGGCTGATGACCAGCAATTCCTTCGTCCCTGCCGCGACCAGCTTCTCCGCTTCGCGCAGAACGGCGTCGATCCGGCGGCTGGCGAGCTTCCCGCGCAGGTCCGGGATGATGCAGAAGGCGCAGGAATGGTTGCAGCCTTCGGAAATCTTCAAATAGCTGTAATGGCGCGGGGTGAGCTTAATGTCCGGCTGCGGGATAAGGTCGATGAACGGCCCCTGGGTCGGCGGCGCGTGTTCATGCACGGCCTCGACCACCTGTTCATACTGATGCGCCCCGGTGACCGCGAGCACCTGTGGATGTGCCGCGCGAATGGCATCGGCTTCCTCGCCCATGCAGCCCGTGACGATTACCCGACCATTCTCGGAAATCGCCTCGCCGATCGCCTGTAAGCTCTCTTCCTTCGCGGAATCGAGGAAACCGCAGGTATTGACCAGCACCACGTCGGCGCCAGCGTAATCGGGGCTCATGGTATAGCCATCGGCGCGCAGGCGCGTGAGAATCCGTTCGCTGTCGACCAATGCCTTGGGACAGCCGAGGGAAACCATACCGACCTTCTTCTGGTCGGGGATCGGGGAAGTCTGCGTAGTCATGATTGGCCGCGCCCCTACACCTGTGCGACACTTTACGCTAGCTTCGAGCGCATCGCGAATTTGCGAGGGAGAGTTCGATGGACGAGATCAACTGGTTGCCGGTGCTGCTGGGCGCGCTTGCCTTCTTCTTGGTAGGGGCGCTCTGGTACGGATTGCTGTTCGGCAAAGCGTGGCAAAAAGCAGCGGGATTAAGCGACGAGCAGCTTCAGGGCGGAAATATGGCACTGATCTTCGGCCTGACATTCCTGGCAGAACTCGTGATCGCGATGACGTTGTGGCACCTGATCGTCCGCACCGGTGCCAGCGATCGCGCGGTGATGATGATGGCGGTCGGTTTCGGCGCCGCGATCATGACCCCGGCGATCGGGATCAATTATCTCTACCTACGAAAGACGCTGGCCCATTTCCTTATCGATGCGGGTCACTTCATCGTCGGTATGGCGGCGATGGGCGGGGTCTTCCTGTATTTTCGCTGACCTGTCAGGCCTCTTCGCGATCCTCGCGGGCGTGGCCATCGCCCTTGGCCTCGCCATTGGTGGTGGGTACGATTTCCACGACCACATCACCGGGCCGCAAGTTCTGGCACTCTTCCTCCCAGAAGCCGAGCGCTCTGCCGTTGCGATACACCCGCAAGCCTCGGCCACCCGTTCGCAGCTCGCCGATGGCGCAGCCGCACTCTTCCTCGGTAATCTCGCGTTCGACCAATTGCACCCGGCCGGTCACGCTGGCGAGATCGGCGAGATATTCGGCGATATGTTCTCCCTTGGCGCTGCCGGCCAGAAGCAGGCCGGTAAACCGCACGGGATTGATGACATTGTCGGCACCTGCCTGACGCGCCAGCGATTCATTGTCATCGGCGCGTACGACCGCGCTGATCGGAACATTGGGGGCGAGTGCGCGCACCGTCAGCGTTATCAGTATCGTGGTATCGTCGCGCCCGGCCGATACGAGGACGTTTTGCGCTTCGGCAATCCGCACTGCCTTGAGCGTCTGGTCGCGCGTGGCATCGGCGGCCATGACATTGCACCCCAGCGCTTCGGCCTCGGAAAGCCTTTCTTCGCTGGGATCGATCACGACGATGCAGGATGGGTCGGTGCCGCGCTCGATCAGCTCGCCGACCGCCTCGGAGCCGGAGATGCCGTAGCCTAGCACGATGATGTGATCGGAAAGCTGTTCCTGGATGCGGGCCATGCGCCATTTCTCCCAGCTGCGCTTGATGATGAAATTGTAGGCTGTGCCGACGAAGATGAAGAACACGGCGAAGCGGATAGGAGTCACGATGACGGCCTCGACCAGCCGCGCACGATCGGAAATCGGGGCGATATCGCCAAAGCCCGTGGTGGTGATCGATATCATGGTGAAGTAAATGACGTCGAGGAAGCTGACCTCGCCGTCGAGATTGTCGACCAGCCCTTCGCGGTCCCACCAATGGACCATGACGACGATGAAAATCAGGAACAGCGCAAGGCCGAGCCGGATACCCAGATCGCCCCAGACCGGAAGCTTGACCGCGCGCCTGAGCGGCTGGAACCGCGGCCCGCGATAGCTGCGGGGCGGATTGGTAGGGGCGATCCTGTCGACCTGCTTGTCGCTGCTCATCGCGCGCCTTGGTGGGCGTGGAAGCCCGCAGGGTCAATAGGGCGGTGTGCGTTCACCCTTCGTAGCGTTCCGCCAGCGCGCCGAGCGAAGAGTGGTGAGTGAGGTCGAGCTGCAGCGGAGTTACCGAAATATATCCTTCGTCGATCGCCTCGAGGTCGGTGCCATGATCGAGCGTATGCTCGATCGCTTCGAGGCCGAACCAGTAATACTGGAACCCGCGCGGATCGCGTCCTTCGACCACCGTGCCGCGCGAATAATCGTGAAAGCCCTGCCGCACGGCACGAATGCCCTTCACCTGGGAAGGGGGCACCGGCGGAAAGTTCACATTGACCAGCGTGCGCTTGGGTAGCGGCGTGTCCAGCAAGGGTCCCAGCACTTTCGCACCCCATTCCATCGCCGGACCGAAGGGGCCGTTTTCGCCCATGCCCTCTTTCGCATAGACCTGACTCAGCGCGATCGAGCGCACGCCAGCCAGCGCGCCTTCGATGGCCGCGGAGACAGTGCCCGAATAAGTGATGTCGTCGGCCAGGTTCGCGCCGCGATTGACGCCCGACAGGATGACATCGGGCTGGGCCTCGATCACCTTGCGCAGGCCCATGGTGACCGCGTCGGTCGGCGTTCCGGTGACCGAAAAGCGGCGTGCGCCGTGCTTGCGCAGGCGGACAGGGCGGGTCAGCGTGAGCGCATGGCCCATGCCCGACTGCTCCTCGTCCGGCGCGCAGATCCAGATATCGTCGGAAAACTGGCGCGCAATCGCTTCGAGCACTTCGAGGCCCGGTGCGTGTATGCCATCGTCATTGGTCAGCAGGATACGCATCAGGATCTCGGCTCCAGTCTGGTTACGCCGCCCATATAGGGGGCGAGCACGTCGGGTACAGTGACGCTGCCGTCGGCGTTCTGGCAATTCTCCATGACCGCGACCAGCGTGCGCCCGACTGCCAGGCCCGAGCCGTTGAGCGTGTGGACGAACCGCGTCTTCTTCTCGCCTTCGGGGCGATAGCGCGCATTCATCCGGCGCGCCTGAAAATCGCCCGTGTTCGAGCAAGACGAAATCTCGCGCCAGGCGCCCTGGCCGGGCAGCCAGACTTCGAGATCGTAGGTCTTGCGCGCGCCGAAGCCCATGTCGCCGGTGCATAGCAGCATGCGGCGATAGGGCAGGTTCAGCGCTTCGAGCACGCCTTCCGCGCATTTCGTCATACGCTCGTGTTCCGCCTCGCTATCCTCGGGGCGGCAGATGCTGACCAGCTCGACCTTTTCGAACTGGTGCTGGCGAATGAACCCGCGCGTATCGCGGCCCGCAGAGCCGGCTTCGGAACGGAAACACAGCGTGTGCGCGGTCATGCGGATCGGCTGGACCAGATCAGGTAGGATGTCGCCCGCGACCGAATAGGTGAGGGGGACTTCAGAGGTGGGGACGAGCCAGCGATCGTCGGTGGTGCGGAAGCTGTCCTCGGCAAATTTGGGCAGTTTATCGGTGCCGTACATCGCATCGTCGCCGACGAGCACGGGCGGGTTGCATTCGGTATAGCCGTTTTCGCGCGTCTGCTTGTCGAGCATGAACTGGGCGAGCGCGCGGTGGAGGCGGGCGATGTCGCCGCGCAGGAAGGTGAAGCGCGCGCCCGACAGCTTGGCGCCGGTTTCGAATTCCATCCCCAGGGCGGGGCCGATATCGGCATGCTCCTTGGGCTCGAAATCGAACTCGCGCTTCGTGCCCCACTGGTGCTGCTCGACATTGCCGGTCTCGTCCGCACCCTGCGGCACGTCGTCGGCAGGCAGGTTCGGCAGGGTGGCGAGCAGGTCGTGCAATTCGGTGCCCGCAACGCGTTCGGCGTCCTCCCGTTCGGGCATGTTTGCCTTGATCTCGGCCACTTCGGCCTTCAGCGCTTCGGCCTTGTCCTTATCGCCCTGACCCATGGCCTGGCCGATCGCCTTGGAAGCCTCGTTGCGGCGGCTCTGTGCCTGCTGGACCCTGGTTGCGGCCTCGCGCTTCTTGGCGTCGAGCGCGACGATGCGGTCGGCCACCGGCTCCGCCCCGCGACGGGCGAGGGCGGCATCGAAGTCGGTCGGATTGGCTCTGATAAAGGCGATATCGTGCATGGCCGGGCCTATGCCTTTTCGCATTGGCCTTGG
>CAMYIQ010000291.1 GCA_947258465.1 uncultured Erythrobacter sp. | reverse complement strand
GTTGGTATAGGCTTCCTTGCGAACCTTCTTGCCAACATCATGCAGCGGCGGGAAGAGGCCGAAATTGACGTTCATGGGCTGGAACGTGGCCGCCTCCGCATCGCCGGTAATATGCGACAACAATGCGCCGAAGGCGGTGGTGCGCGGTGGCGACGACCAATCGCGCCCGGCCAGCTCTGCGGCTGCCATCAGGCCCGCCATCAGCCCCACGGCAGAGCTTTCGACATAGCCTTCGCAGCCGGTGATCTGCCCGGCGAAGCGGATATGTTCGCCACCGCGCAGGCGCAATTGCCGGTCGAGAACCAGCGGTGAGTTGATGAACGTGTTGCGATGCAGCCCGCCGAGCCGCGCGAATTCGGCGTTTTCCAGTCCGGGGATGGTTCGAAAGAGCTCGATCTGCGCTCCGTATTTCAGCTTGGTCTGGAAGCCGACCATGTTCCACAGTGTGCCGAGCTTGTTGTCCTGCCGTAGCTGCACCACCGCATAGGGCCAGCGGCCCTGCGGATGCTCCTCGTTCGTATCGTAGGGATTATCGAGGCCGACACCCTTCATCGGCCCGTAACGCATCGTCTCCACCCCGCGCGCGGCCATCACCTCGATCGGCATGCAGCCGTCGAAATAGGGCGTGTCCGCTTCCCATTCCTTAAACTCGGTCTTCTCGCCGTCGATCAGACCCTGATGGAAGGCGAGATACTGCTCCTTGGTCATCGGGCAGTTGATGTAATCGCCTTCTTCGTTGCTGGCCTCGGTACGCTTGTTCCAGCGCGACTGGATCCAGCATTTGCTCATGTCGATGCTGTCGTGGTGGACGATCGGCGCGATCGCATCGAAAAAGGCAAGCCGGTCCTGCCCGGTTGCGCCCACGATGCTGTCGGCCAGCGCCTGTGCGGTCAGCGGCCCGGTCGCTACGATGGCGAGACCGTCTTCGGGTAGGGCATCGACCCGTTCGCGCACCACGGTAACATTTGGATGTTCCTGCAGCGTGCGCTGGACTTCGGCGGAAAAGACATCGCGGTCGACAGCCATGGCCGAACCGGCCGGTACGCGCGCAACTTCGCCCGCGCGCATGATGAGACTGTCGAGCCGGCGCATCTCGTGATGCAGCAGGCCGACCGCGTTCTTGGTGTCATCGTCCGAACGGAAACTGTTCGAACAGACGAGTTCGGCCAGCCCGTCGGTCTGGTGGGCGGGTGTCATTTCGCCGCTGCCGCGCATTTCCGACAAACGCACCTTGAAACCGCGCCGGGCGAGTTGCCAGGCGGCCTCGCTGCCGGCCAGGCCGCCGCCGATAATGTGGATATCATGGGTCATCGCGCGGCCCCTAATCCTTGCAAGGCCCCCTCGACAAGGCCTAGCGAGGCTGCATGCCTCATCCCGCTCTTGCCAAACATCGCCCTTGGCTTCTTGCCAGCCTCGTTGCCGGTGTCAGCTATTTCTTCGTGTCCGATGATCCGATCGGCGGTGCATGGCTCATGTTGTGGAAGGGTGCGGGCGTTGCCTTTCTGGCCATTTACGCGGCGTTTCGGGGCAAGGGCGTCGATGGTCTCCTGATCGCTGCTGTCCTCATGTTCGGCGCTATGGGCGACGTTGCTCTCGAACTCAGCTTCCTGGGCGGAGGCAGCCTTTTTGCGGTGGGCCACGCGATTGCCATCGCTCTCTACCTGCGCAATCGGCGCGAACATGCCAGCAGCAGTCAGGTGATGACCGCCGCCGCGCTTCTTCTCCTGACACCGGTGATTGCCGGTTTGATTACCTATCCGGTGGACAACTGGTTTGTCGCGACAGCCTACTCCGCGGTGGTCGGCGCAATGGCCGCAGCGGCATGGCTGAGCCGATTCCCGCGCTATCGGGTCGGGACCGGCGCGGTTATGTTCGTGGTCAGCGATTTGCTGATTTTCGCCGGAGAGGCAGGGGCACTGCCGAGAGTGGTCACCGAGTGGCTCATTTGGCCCCTTTACTATGGCGGACAGTTCCTGATCGCCACCGGCGTCGTCCAGACTCTGCGCAAAGACCCAACCCGCGCAGGGGCTTAGCCGCTCCAGGCTGCAATCGTGGTCCGGTGCAGTTCGCGCCGATATCCCTCATATCCGCCGGTCGCCTTGTGCAGGACCGAGCGATTGTCCCACATGACCAGCATGTCGGGCTTCCATTCGTGGCGATAGACGAACGCATCGCGCGCCTGCCACCGCGCGAGGTCGGATAGCAGCGCGATCGCTTCGGCCTGATCCATACCTTCTATCCCGACGATATAGCCAAGCGTGGAATAAAGGCATTCTACGCCGGTTTCGGGATGGCGTTGGACGAGCGGATGCTGTTGAGTCGCGCGTGCGCTCTCATCCGGTTCGATCGCCATCGAACGCCCTTCGTCGCGCTTTCCATAGGTGCCTTCAGGTGCATAAGCGAGCTTAGCGCTATGAATCGCGGTCAGTTCGCGCAGGTAGTCCTTGCGGTGTTCGGGCAGGGCAGCGAATGCGGCGGCCTGATCGGCGAACAGCGTATCGCCGCCCACTGGCGGGATATCGACGGCCAGCAGGCAGGTTCCAGCGGGCGGATGTTCGAGGAAGCTCCAGTCACTGTGCCAATTCTCGGCGAAGAGAGGCGTCTGTTCCCCAGCCTCGCGCAGAATGGCGGCGATATGCTCGCGTCCCTCTATCGGTGCGAAGAAAGGGTCCTCGCCGAAGCCCCCCATTGCAAGCGTGAAAGCTTCGAGCGCGTCATCGCTCATCGACTGGTCGGGAAAAGCAAGCACTTTGTGTTCGAGCCAGAGCGAGCGAATTTCCGCCGTCACCCGATCCGTTGGCGGCTGCGATAGGTCGAGCCCGGTGACATACGCGCCGCACGTCTTGCCGCTGGGCTCGACCGTCAGGTTCATCCGCCCGGTTCCCCGTCGATATTCTTGTCCGAATGCTTGGTGGTGTAAGGCTCGGTCTTGTCGAAGCCGCCGCGATCCGCGATCTCATCCGCCACCGCTTCCTCGGCTTCGTTTTCCGGTTCCTCGTTTTCGTCGATCCTTGCAGCTTTGACGATCTGTTCGCCCTTCGCCACATTGAAGATGCGCACGCCCGAAGACCCGCGGCCCGAAATCGAGAAGCCCTCATGGCTCTCGAACCCGCCATCTATCAAATGGCGGAAAGTGAGCGGCAGACGGATCAGTTTGGCCTGGTCGGTTACCAGCATCAACTGCATGCCATGACGGACCGGGAAACTGGCCACGACATGGCCATTCCGGTTTGGATTACTCGAAGGTTCGCCGATATTGGTCAGGCCCTGGCCACCACGCCCGGTAGTACGATATTCGTAGGCGGAGGAAATCTTGCCATAGCCGTTGGCAGTCAGCGTGAGAATGAACTCCTCCGCCTCGGCCATTTCGGTGATCTTATCCCGGTCGAGCGTCGGGGCGTTCTCGTTGTTCTTCCAGTCGGCGGCACGCAGATAAGCATCGCGAACCTCGGTATCGCGTTCGCCTGCGTCGAGCACGGCCATCGAGACGACCTTTTCCCCATCCTTCAATTTCATGCCGCGCACCCCGATGCCGGTGCGGCTTTTCGTCTCGCGCGCGTCGCTGGCAGCGAATCGGATAGCCTTGCCGGCATCGGAAGCGAGGAAGATCTCCTGATCCTCGGTCAGCAAGCGCACGCCGATAAGGCGGTCGCCGCTGCCCTCGACGAAGCCCATCGCGTATTTGCCGTTGCTGGGGACATTGGTGAAGGCATCCATCGAGTTGCGGCGCACCATGCCTTGTTCGGTCGCGAAGACGATGTTGAGTTTCGCCCATTCGTTCTCGTCCTCCGGGAGCGGGAGAACATTGGTGACTCGCTCTTCATCGCCCAAGGGCAGGAGGTTGACCATAGGCCGACCCTTGGTCTGCGGACCTCCTTCGGGCAGCTTCCAGACCTTCAGGCGATAGACGCGGCCCGTATTGGTGAAGAACAGCACCGGGTTGTGGGTCGAGGTGACGAACATCTCGACTACGGCGTCTTCATCCTTCGTCGCCATCCCGCTGCGGCCCTTGCCGCCGCGGTTCTGCGCGCGGAAAGCGTCCAGCGGAGTGCGTTTGATGTAGCCGCTATGGGTCACCGTCACGACCATTTCCTCGCGCTCGATGAGGTCCTCATCCTCGATCCCGTCCCAGGCGGGGGCGATTTCGGTGATGCGCGGGGTCGCGTAAGTGTTGCGGATTTCAACGAGTTCTTCGCGCAGGACGCCGTAGAGCTTTACGCGATCCGCCAGGATGGAAAGATATTCCTCGATGGCGTAGCTGAGTTCCTTCAGTTCGCCGCCGATCTCATCGCGACCGAGCGCAGTCAGGCGATGAAGTCGCAGGTCGAGAATGGCTTTCACCTGACGTTCGGACAGTCGATAGGTCCCGCCGGTCTGCTCGTCGTTCGGTTCGATTGCTTCGACCAGCGCGATATACTGCGCAATATCGCCGATCGGCCATTCCTTGGTGAGCAATTTGGTGCGGGCATCGGCCGGATTGGACGATCCGCGGATCATCGCCACGACCTCGTCGAGGTTCGAAACTGCGACGACGAGGCCCAGCAAGATATGCGCCCGTTCGCGCGCCTTGTTCAGCTCGAACTTGGTGCGCCGGGTGATAACTTCCTCGCGGAAGCCGATAAAGGCCTGTACGAAGTCGCGAAGGGTAAGAACCTCGGGCCGACCGCCGCGAATAGCGAGCATATTGGCCGGGAAACTCGCCTGCGCGGGCGTGTAACGCCAAATCTGGTTGAGCACGACTTCGGGTGAGGCGTCGCGCTTGAGATCGACGACGACCCGAACGCCTTCGCGGCTCGATTCGTCGCGAATGTCCGAGACTCCCTCGATCCGCTTCTCCTTGGCCGCTTCGGCGATCTTTTCGACCAAGCCGCTCTTGCCGACCTGATAGGGGATCGCAGACAGCACGATCGCCTGCCGATTGCCCTTGGTCTCGATCTCATGGCGCGCGCGCATCAGAATCGAACCGCGTCCGGTGGTATATGCCGCGCGGGCGCCCGATTTGCCGAGTATCAGGGGAGCGGTTGGGAAGTCGGGTCCCGGAATGATCTCGAACAGCTCTTCCGAGGTGATGGCCGGGTTTTCGATGAATGCGAGGCAGCCATCGATCACTTCGCCGAGATTATGTGGCGGGATATTGGTTGCCATGCCGACCGCGATCCCGCCGGCGCCGTTGACCAGCAAGTTGGGGAAGCGGGCGGGAAGGACAGTCGGCTCTCGCCGCGACCCGTCATAGTTGTCGGTGAAATCGACAGTATCCTTGTCGAGATCGTCGAGCAGGGCATTTGCCACACGCGCAAGCCGCGCCTCGGTGTAACGCATGCTGGCGGGCGGATCGGGGTCCATCGAACCGAAGTTTCCCTGGCCATCGACCAGGGGCACGCGCAACGACCAGTCCTGCGTCATGCGGGCGAGGGCATCGTAAATCGCGGAATCGCCATGCGGGTGATAGTTACCCATCACGTCACCGACGATCTTCGCGCTCTTGCGATAGGGACGCCCCGCGACGAACCCACCTTCTTGGCTGGCGAAAAGAATACGGCGGTGGACCGGTTTCAGACCGTCGCGCACATCGGGCAGGGCACGGCTGACGATCACGCTCATCGCGTAATCGAGATAGCTCGTTTTCATCTCGTCGACGATGTCGATGCGTGCGTAATCATCGCCGCCGGGGGCGGGGGTATCCAGGATGTCGGTGTCGTTGGACAAAACGTGAAATTCCGTATTGCGAACTGCTTATGTTCTGGTGCCTCGCCAGCTTAGGCCAAAGGGGGGAGCAGCGCCACACAATGCGGGAAC
>CAMYIQ010000290.1 GCA_947258465.1 uncultured Erythrobacter sp. | reverse complement strand
CGGGGTGGAGCAGTCCGGTAGCTCGTCAGGCTCATAACCTGAAGGTCGTTGGTTCAAATCCAACCCCCGCAACCATACAAAACTACCATACCACCCCCACAACAAATAACCTCATCCCAGCCGTTCGGCGAGCTTGCGTAAGGTCTGGACCGCGATGTCCAGCGTTTGGAGCTTCGTCAGAAAGCGTGCGACCACCGCAGGATCCTCTGCCAGCGCATCGGACAATGCCTCCATCGCTCCTGCCGTATGGAGAACATCCTCGCGGCGCAGCTCGCTGGAAAAGAGCGGCGCGGCGACCTTTGCGACCGGCGCCGAGACGAGCTCCGCCTTGGTCATCTTCACCGCAATGTCGACTTCGGATTGCGTGCGGCGGCCAGACGGCAGCCATTGCCCGACATCGGCGCCGTGCAGAAACCGCAGCCCGGCGCGCCCGGGACGCGCCCATACCACGCTCGCTTCAAGTGAAAGCTCGCCCCGATGGAGAAGGCAGGGTGTCCCCGCATCCGGTAGCCCGGTTCCTTCGATCAATGCGCCGCCCGACGACATGTTGCGAACTTTAACCGACTCACGCGAAGTGGCGGTAACGAGCGCGGCCATGACGAACATATTGGTTCGCGGTTCCGCGCGGGCGCAACTGGGATGAGTTTCCGGAGTGTCGTATGCGGGTGTCAACATATCGGGTTCCTGCAACTGTCTTGCGCCTGCGATCGGCAAGATTGCCTGTTTTTCCTCCTAGGTAGAATTACGGGCGGAGGGGGGAATGGCGTGAGAAGACCCGGCGTATCCCGCTCAAACGTAAAGCGATATTATACTTGACGTACCCAAGGGGTGAACGTAAGGTGACTCTATCAACGGAGCCACTGAAATGTCGAACCTTTCTGCCCCTCACTTCCACGACGAACAGGCCGCTTACGCCTACGTGGAAAAGCGCCTTTGGACGCAGGGTGCTGTATGCCCTCACTGTGGCGGCATGGAGCGCGTCGGAAAGCTGGCGGGCAAGACCACCCGTGTTGGCCTGTGGAAGTGCTACCAGTGCCGGAAGCCCTTCACCGTCAAAATCGGGACCATCTTTGAGGCCAGCAAGGTTCCTATGCGCCTTTGGCTTCAAGCGATGTATCTGATCGCTGGCAGCAAGAAGGGCATCAGCAGCAACCAGCTTCACCGTATCTTGGGCGTTACCCTCAAGACCGCGTGGTTTATGTCGCACCGTATCCGTGAAGCCATGCGTTCCAGCGATATGCCTATTTTCGGCGGCGACGGTGGCGCTGTCGAAGTGGACGAAACCTTCATCGGGCAGCTTAAGGGCGTTCCGAAGCGCCGCGCCTTCCATCACAAGATGAAGGTTCTCGCCTTGATCGACCGCGATACCCGTCAGGCTCGCACCATGGTTATCAGCGACGTGAACGCCAAGACCCTTATGCCGATCGTTCTCGATAACGTAGCGCGCGAAGCCCGCGTCATGACTGACGAACACAGCGGCTATCGCGACGTAGGCAAGTTCTTCGCCGCCCACGGCACTACTAGCCATGGGCGCGGCGAGTATGTGAACGTTGAAGACTGCACCATTCACAGCAACACTGTCGAAGGCTATTTCTCGATCTTCAAGCGCGGCATGAAGGGTGTCTATCAGCACTGTGGCGAACAGCACCTTCACCGCTATTTGGCTGAATACGAGTTCCGGTATAACAACCGCTCTGCGCTTGGCGTTGAAGACACCGAACGCTCTGACCGCCTGTTGGCGGGTGTCGTAGGCAAGCGACTGACTTACGAAACAGCTAGTGCGAGGGCGTGATGCCAAAGGCGAAAAAGAAGGAAACCCCGCTAGAGCAGGCAAGGCGATTCCAAGCCGAGGTCGAAAGGCTCGCAGCCGCTGGCGAACTAAGCCCCACCGAGGCCGAGGCGGCGCTGGATAAGCTCGTGCGCTTATCCAGTGAGAACGCTGGTTAGCCGGTGGGCGGGTTAGATGCATTCCAGCGCCCTCAGAAGCTGATTGACAGGGCAATACGCGCCCGGAGAGAAGCGGATTCTGCCACTGAGGGTTTCTTCCAACCAGAATCGTTCGCCCGCGTCTGCGAGGTCGATCCTCACTCGGGATATACGATCGAAAAAATCAAGATGGTCAGACCGCTTCCGGACCTGATCGAGGAACGTTTCACGGACGCTATCAACAACAGCCGGAACGCTTTTGACCAGATAATTTTCGCTGCCTGCGAGGCTATCGGCAAGCCCATTAAAGATGGGCATTACCCGTGGTCCAGGAATGTCGGTGACCTCGACAATTGGAAGCTGAGGAACAAAAAATCGGGTGCCGAAAATATCCCGAAAGAATTTTGGCAAGCCATCCGAGGGCAAGAGCCATACCCGCGAAACAGTTCGAATACGATGGGGGATACCCTTATTCGCACCATGGCGACGTTCGCAAACCGCAAACACACGGTCGGTGTCGAAGTAGGCTGCAAAGTGGTCGGTGCTGTACTTGGGTCCTTCAGGGGCCAAGCTGGAAACTTTTCCATTCCGAGCCTTGCGTGGGATCCTGTAAGAAATGAAATGGAAATCGCGCGATGGACTGGCCAGATGCAATCTAGCGGCGAACACCAGTTTGCATTTTACATAACCTTTGACGCAACCGCTCCCGAGGAGATTAGGAAAATCGCCGCTTCGGACGCGATTGGAAAATTCATCGATAAGGCGCAGGTCGCCCTTGATGATCTCAAAGCTTGCGCCAAGGCTCACGGGGCCACTTGAGAGCATGCTACTCACTTAGCCCCCCGCCCCGCGTGGGTATGCTTTATATGATAATGCCAAACGTAAAGGCCCGCCCCTCTTTCGAGCGGCGGGCCATCTTCCCGTTGCTGGGGTTTTAGGAGGTTTAGCGGAGCAACGAGAGGACGTTCTGCTGGCTCTGATTGGCTTGAGCAAGCATGGCGCTCGAAGCCTGGCTGAGGATCTGCGATTTGGCGAGCGCCGTCGTCTCTGCCGAGTAATCGGTATCTTCGATCCGCGAGCGTGCGTCGGACAGGTTGGTCGCCTTGCTGGCGAGGTTGTTGACCGCCGATTCCAGGCGGCTCTGGCCGGCACCGAGATTGGCGCGGGCAGTCGAGATCGTCTGAATGCCGGTGTCGATCGTCGCGAGAACGGTGTTGTCGGCAGTGGTCAGGTCGACCCCGGTAACGGCGGTCACGTTCGCATCGCCAGCGACGTTGCCGAAGGTGAGCGTGATGGCGTCGGACGCATTCGCGCCGGCCTGAATGCTAACGGCGCCGGCGGTGCCCGCGGTACCATCGAACAGGTTAACGCCGTTGAAGGTCGTGTTGGACAGCGTCGAGGTGATCTGCGCCGAAAGCTGCGTGACTTCCGCCTGCAGGTTCGATTTGTCCGTCGCGGAGTAGGTCCCGCTGGTCGACTGGACGGCCAGTTCGCGGACGCGCTGCATCATGTTGGTGACTTCGCCCAGGGCGCCTTCGGCGGTCTGCGCCATGGCGATGCCGTCATTGGCATTACGGATACCCTGATTCATGCCGCGCACCTGCGAGGTCATCGAAGTGGCGATGGCGAGGCCGGCTGCGTCGTCCTTGGCCGAGTTGATCCGCTTGCCGGTCGACAGGCGTTCCATGGCAGTGCCGAGCGCCTTGCCGGCGGAGTTCGAAGCGTTCGACGCCTTCAGCGCGCCGATATTGGTGTTGATGACGTTCATGGCATTGTTCCCTTTGGTCTACGGTCACTGCCCCCCCGGTCAGGATGTGGCAGTCGAAACCAGACCGGCATAATTCGTCCAAGATTAAGTGGAAGATCAACGAAGCGGCAGGAATCCGTTAACCATACTCGTAAATCTACCAGCCCTAAAATTATCCAAATTTTGGACGTGGGCCTGCCATTTCCCGGTTCGTCGATAAGGATTGCCATTTGGGGGCACTGATGGACGGGATTACGAAGACAACGAATTTTTCGCGGGCACACGGGACGATCGAGGCCCGGATGGCGGGAATCGCGTCGTCGCTGTTCATGGAACGACCGGTGACGTTTGCAGACGAGAGCGATCTGTCCTCCAGCCGCGATGCGCGCAGCATCACGCTGGCGCGGGGCGACAAGCCCTCCATCGCGCTTGCAGGCGCCGGAGGCACGCTGACTTACAACGATCCGATTGCCGAAAGCAGCATCGCCGCGTTGGTGGCGATGACCTATGCCGGGCAGGGGCCCGTGGCAGCGGATCCTGCCTCGCTATCGGTCATTGCTCTGGCCGACCGTCTGGCCCGCACGGATATTCCTGTGCTCATCAACGGTCCTACCGGCACCGGCAAGGAAGTCCTTTCGAACTTTATCCATCGCCGCAGCCAGCGTGCGGACCAGCCGTTCATCGCGGTTAATTGCGCGGCGATCCCGGAAACCATGCTCGAAGCGATGCTGTTCGGCCATGAAAAGGGATCGTTCACCGGCGCCAACGCAGCGGGTGAGGGTTTCTTCCGCGCTGCCGATGGCGGTACGCTGCTTCTCGACGAGATCGCGGAAATGCCGCTACCGCTCCAGGCGAAACTGCTGCGCGCCCTGCAGGAAGGCGAGGTGGTTCCGATCGGCGCCACCCGGCCGGTCAAGGTCGACGTGCGCATCATCGCCTGCGCCAACCGCGACCTTCCGCACGAAGTCGAGGAGGGGCGGTTCCGAGCCGACCTCTATTATCGCCTCAACGTCTTTCCCATCGAAATGCTGCCGCTGCGCGAGCGCCGCGCCGATATTGCGCCGCTCGCCTTCGCCATGATGCTGCGTCACGTCGCCAAGGGTGAACGCATGCCGTGGATCAGCGATGCCGCCATCGCCGCGCTGACCCATTATGCCTGGCCCGGCAATGTACGCGAACTGGAAAACGTCATGCGCCGCGCCTTGCTGCTTTCGCAGGGCAAGGACGTTATCGAAATCGAGCATATCGTATTCGACATGACGGCCAAGGCAGTCGAAAAGCCCGCGCAGTCCGAACCTGTTGCCGAAACCGTAGAACCCGCCAAGCTTTCGAAGATCGTTCAGATATCGGAGGCCCGGGCAATCATGGAAGCGCTCGACAAGGTCGGTGGGCACCGCGCCAATGCGGCGCGGGCGCTGGGGATCAGCGAACGCACGCTACGCTACCGTCTGGCCTCCTTCCGTGAAGCCGGTATTGCAGTGGGAGCAGGCCGATGAACCCCGTAGGCTCAGTGGGCGGAGGCGGTTCGATCGATCAGATCATCGCCTTGCGTCAGCAGATCATCGAGCGCTCGAAAGTCCTGCAAGACGTTCACCAGCCCAAGACAGAGGCTCCGACCGAAGCAGCGTCGTCGACCCCCAGTTTCGGCGACTCGCTGCGCAGCGCGCTGGACAACGTCAATGCCGTCCAGGCTGAATCGGGACGAATGACCGCCGCATACGAACGCGGCGAGGAAACCGATATCGCGAAGGTGATGCTCGCTCGGCAGGAAGCCGGAGTCGCCTTCGAAGCAACTCTCCAGGTCCGCAACAAGCTGCTTGCTGCGTATCAGGAAACCATGCGGATGGGGATTTAATCCATGAACGGTCTGGTTCCTGCCGATAGCCCCGGAGGTGGCGGATTGCTTTCGCCGCTCACAAACGGGACGGGTTCGTTCGGCGAGCGTCTGCGTGCCTTTACCGCGCAGCCGGCGGCTAGAAAAGTGCTGCCCTGGTTTGCCGGAACGGCCGGGCTCGGCCTGATGGCGCTGACTTGGGCGACGTTGTCCCCCGCACCGCAGCGTACGCTCTACTCCTCGCTCGGCGATGCCGAACGCGCAAGTGTGGTGGCGACACTGGATCAGGCGGGGATCGACTATACGATCGACAACAATACCGGGGCGCTGACCGTCGGCGAGGACGATGTCTATCGCGCGCGTATGCTCGTCGCTTCGGACGGCTCGCTCGCCGCGCCGGAAAGCGGTACGGAATTGATTGAGAACCTGCCGATGGGTGCCAGCCGCACGCTCGAAGGCGACCGGCTGCGCGCCGCGCAGGAGCGCGAACTCACGCTGACGATTATGGAGATCGACGGCGTGGAAGCGGTCCGCGTCCATATCGCCAAGGCCGAACGATCCGTCTTTGTGCGGGAAGACGTCGCACCTTCCGCATCGATAATGGTCCGCATGGCCCGTGGTCGCCAGCTCTCCGATGGACAGGTCACCGCGATTGCCAACCTGGTGGCCGCTTCGGTCCCCGGCCTTGCGATCGATGCCGTGAAGGTCGTCGATCAGCACGGCAAACTGCTCAGCCAGGCGCGCGATTCCAACAGTGGCCGGATCGATTTGCAGGCCCAGATGGAGGCCAAGCTCAACGCGCAGCTCGATCAGTTGCTCGCGCCGATGTTCGGCAGCAATGCCTTTTCCTCGCAGGTGCAGATCGAACTCGACATGAACGAGGTCACATCGGCGCGGGAGAGTTACGACAAGGATGGTACGGTCCGCCGCGAAACGACGCAGCAATCGCAGAGCGGGACAAAGCAGGCGGGGGGGATTCCCGGCGTGCTTGCCAATACGCCGCCAGCGGATGGAGTGGCCCGAGAGGGGCCTCCCGAGGATACGCAGGCGACCGCTGCAGGCGGCGTAGGCGAAAGCAGCGCCACGCGGGTTTACGAACTCGACCGCGAAGTTTCGGTCTCCAACCTGTCGCCTGGATCGATCAAATACCTTTCGGTGGCAGTGGCCATCGACCAGGCAGCCCTCGAAAAGGCGAGCGCGGCCGACATCAACAAAGTGAAGGAACTGGTTTCGGCAGCGGTCGGTGCACGCGAAGATCGCGGCGACACGGTGACCGTGGTCATGCGTGCTTTCGAGAAAGTCGAAGCCGAGGAAATTCCGTTCTATGAGACGAGTTGGTTCGGCATGGCCGTCCGCAACGGCGTCGCCATTCTCGCCGTCTTGCTCGTGCTGCTGCTTGCCGTACGCCCTGCGATCAACGCCTTGCGGCGCCCTGCGAAGGATGACGCGCAAGGGCGGGACCTCGTCCCGGTGTCGAACGCGGCGGCGAGGGGTACGGATACATCCTTTGATCGGCAAGCGCTCGATGGCCAGATCGAGCTTGCCCAGCGCATCGCCCGCGAAAATCCCGATGATGCCGTGTTGGCGCTGCGCCGGTTGCTGGCCGAAGATATGCACCAGGGAGCTTCGGCATGACCGCGCAGACGCCCCAGCTCTTGGGCGGCACCGACAAGGCTGCCATTATGGTTATGCTGCTCGCCGAAGAGGACGCATCGAAAATCCTTGGCCAGCTCACGCCCGACGAATTGCGCCAGCTTGCCGGCACGATGTGCGCCATAGGCGAGGTGGAACCTCAGGCGATCGCGGATGCCATTGCGGGCTTTTCGCACTCGACCGAGAGCGGAGGCATCTCCGAGCATGGACGGGTCGACAATGTCCGCCGACTGCTCAACGACGCCGTGGGCGAAGTCAAAACCGACAATCTCATGCGCCAGGTCGCCCCCGAGGGGGAGGAGGAAAGCCTGCCCGCACTGGGGCTTCTGCGTTGGCTGGACCCCAAGATCATCGGGGAGATCCTCGCCGACGAACATCCGCAGGCAATCGCGGTGCTGTTGCTGCAACTCGATACCGATGTCGCTGCTGCCGCCCTGGCCGCGCTGCCCGAAGATATGCATACGTCCGTGCTGCATCGGGTGGCTCGCCTGGGGCCGGTATCGCGTCAGGCAATCGAAATTCTCGAGGAAACGCTGAATTCGAAGATCGAGAAGCTTCACGGGACGATCCCGCTCACCATGGGTGGGATCCGACATGCGGCGGAAATCATCAACCAGTCCCATCGCAGCCTCGAAAAACGAGTCCTGCCGACGATCGGCAAGATCGACAAGAAGCTCGCCAAGGAACTCGAAAATGAGATGTTCAAGTTCGAACATCTGTTCGCGCTCGACATGAAGATGACCGGCGTGCTTCTGCGCGAAGTCGAAAACGACACACTGATTCTGGCGCTGAAAGGCCTGGAAGAAGAACAGCGGGAGCAGTTCTATGGAGCGATGTCTTCACGCGCAGCCGATGGTCTTCGCGACGAACTCGAAATGCGGGGCCGCGTCAAGAAGGCCGATGTAGAGACGGCGCAGAAGGAAATCGTGGCAATTGCGAAACGCCTGATTGCCGAAGGCGAGCTGGTGCTGGGCGAGGGTGACGAAGATTATGTCTAGGATTGCCTATGCCGCGCTCGGCAAGCGCGGGAGTTTCGCGCGCAATGGTCGCTATACCACGCCGGTAGTCGAAGATCTGCCGACGCCGGTCGAGGCTGAGGATGCGGCCGAAAAGGCCTATCGCGCCGGCTATGAGGACGGGCAGGTTTCCGCGCGCGCCGATTTCGAGGCTCAACTCAAGGCTGAACGGGCGGAGAGATCGGCCATCGAACTCGCCTTTGCCCGGTTCGATGCCGACAGCGGCCGCGCGTTGCGAGACCGGATGCTCGCCACTGTCCGGGCGTTATGCGAAGAAGCGGTCCTGCCGCTCGCACTCGACGCGGAAGGGCTTGCCCGGCGTGTGGAAGCGGCGGCCGCCATGCTTCAGCGCAAGCAGGACCAGCGCATCGTCCATATTCATCCCGACGATTTGGAGCTCGTCCGCGACAATCTGTCGCAGGACCTCGAACTCGTGCCCGACGGTAGCGTCGAACGCGGCGGTCTGCGTGTCGAGACGGACGATGGCGGGGTGGAGGACGGCCCGCAACAATGGCGGCGCGCGCTCGCCGAAATCTTCGATACATGCAAGCCCTGATCGACACCACGTTCGCTGCCATCGAAACGGCATCGCTCGATCTGGCTCCGCGCCGGTTCGGCCGGGTGGTGGCGTGCGATGGCGGCTTGATCGAGGTGTCCGGCCTCGGCGTGCCGATCGGATCGATCTGCACCATCGCCCAAGGCGCATCCACCAAACACCGCGCAGAGACCATCGGTTTTCGCAACGGCCATACGATGATGATGATGATGGGCGATACGGTTCTGCTGCGGCCGGGCGCCATCGTCCGGCCCGAGGGACGGCCCGGCATGCTCAGCGTCGGGACGGAATATCTCGGGCGCGCGGTCGACGGATCGGGAGAACCGATCGATGGTGGCGGCCCGGTCATGGCCACCACCAACTGGCCTGCCGGGGGTTACCGCGTGGGGGCGCTCGACCGCTCGCGCGTAACGCAAGTGTTCGACAGCGGCATTCGCTCGCTCAATGCCCTGACGACGTTCGGCATCGGCCAGCGCATCGGCATCATGGCGGGTTCGGGGGTCGGCAAATCGGTACTGATGGACATGATTGTCGACGGCGCGCAGGCGGATGCGATTGTCGTCGGCCTGATCGGCGAACGTGCCCGGGAAGTCTCCGATTTCGTGACCCGTCATATGGCGGGCGAACGCGCTGCACAGACCGCGATCGTTGCCGTGCCTGCCGACTATGCGGCCAATCTGCGCCTGCGCGGCGCGATGCTGGCAACCTCGATTGCCGAACATCTGCGGTCGCAAGGCAAACGCGTCCTGCTCATTCTCGACAGCTTGACCCGCGTGGCCCACGCCGCGCGCGAAATCGGCATTCTGCTGGGGGAACCGGGCGCGGCGCGCGGTTATCCACCCTCCGCCCTCGCGACGATCACCAAACTGATCGAAAGGGCAGGCAATTCCGAAGAATCCGGCGGCGCAATCACTGGGGTCTATACCGTACTTGCCGATGGCGACGACCAGAACGACCCCGTTGTGGATACCGCGCGCGCCATTCTCGACGGGCACATCGTGCTTTCGCGCGAGATCGCGCAGCGGGGCCAGTATCCGGCGGTCGATGTGGGCGCGTCCCTCAGCCGTGTGATGAACGATATCGTTTCTCCCGAACATGCGGTCGCCGCTCGGCGTTTTCGGGCCTTGAGTTCGACCTATGAGGCCAATCGCGACCTCGTCATGATGGGGGCATATCGGCAAGGTGCCGATCCGCTGCTCGACGAAGCGATCGCCCTGCATCCGCGAATGTGCCAGTTTCTTTCGCAAGGGTTCAGCGAGAGCGTCGATCTGGCCACTGCCTTTGCCCAGATGACCGAGCTTGTCGGCAGTGACGCCTGAACGTCGCAAACTTAAGCGGGCACAGCTCATCCAGCGGATACGCACGGTCGAGCGCATGCAATCGGCGCTCGCAGCGAACGAGGCCGAGGCGACGCGGACCCGGTTGCTCGGTGTGGCCGAACGCACGCGCAGTCTGGCGGCGCATTACGCCCATCGGGAAGGCGATATGGTCGGCGCCGATTTGCGCAGCGGCAAGGCCATGCGCGACCAGTTGCAAAAACTCACCGAACTGAGCGCAAAGCAGGCCGAAGAAGCCGATGCCCAGTCACAGGCCAGGCGCGAAGTGCTGGCCCAGTCCGACATGCGACTGCGCAAGGCGGAAGAAAGCACCCGGGATCTGGTGCGCACGATCGTTGCCGGGCTGGAGAAGGGCTGATCCACCCTAAGTTTGGCACGCTTCTTGATAGAGAGTCTGCAAATGACAAGCGGACACTCAATGAACCTCTCACTTGCCCTGCCGAATGCTTCCGACGCGCAAACTCCGACCCCTGGCCTCGAAGGTGGGAGAGGGCGGAAAAACGTAGGTTCCGCAGGGGGTGACGGCTTTGCCGATTTGGTGAACGATCTCGAAATGATGCCCCCCCGGGGGAAAATCGCCGGGCGTAAGGGTGAAGCTGACATGGCGGGGCGGCATACCGGCAATTTGCCGACCGGCAAAAGTTTGCCGGTCGGTTTGCAGGATGACCATCAGGCCGTGCCGGAAGACGAGGGCGCTGATGCGACTCAAGGCGCTCCGGCGTCCATGCTTCCCCTGGCTCCCCCCATGCTCGCCACCGGACCGGTACCGCTCGATGAAGCCGCCGGCATCGGTACGGTGAAATCGGCGATTGGCCATACTGCCGAGCCCTTTGGTTCGCTGCCCTCCGCTTCTGCGGACAAGGCGCGCGCGGAGCAGGGACGGGCGGGACCGACCGCGCGCGGGCAAAGCTCTGCTGCTACCGAAGCCACGCCTGCGGGCGAAGCTCGGGCCAACGGGCTTACCGTCAGCATTGCGGCAGCCACAACCCCGCGCGAGATAGGTGGTGCGGGCATCGGCGCTTCTCTGCAAAGCGGAATTGCTCGTATCGATCTGCCGACTGCCGGCACCGCGACGGCCACTCCGTCGGCGGACGCGGGCGCACACCCCAAAAGCTCGCTGGCGAGCGTGCGTGATGGTGCAGCGATTGGTGCCTTGCCGCCGGGCGAGACAAACCGGGGCGCCAAGCCCGCCCTGCCGGGCGGCCCTGAACTCGTCACGAAGCGCGTTAACTCACGAACTGCGCAAGCTGAGTCCGGCTCCCCGGGCATGCGGCCCGCAGCGCCTGCGGATCAGCCAGCCCGTACCAAAAAGGTTGAGACGAGCAGGTTCGAAACCGCGCGCAACGCACAAGACGACAAGCCGTCAGCCGACAAGCCCGTGCTCGCACCGCGAGCCAGCCCGACTGTCGACACGGCGAAAGCCATGCCGCAGCCATTCGTTTCGACGATCGAGGATACTTCATCTGCGCTGCGCCCGATGACGGTCGCCCCGCGCCCGGTCGTCAGCGACCCGTTCGCCGATGTCGAACGCGTGGTCGAACACATTATGGCTGCCCGTCAGGTGGACCTCGCGAAACCCGCCGCTATCGCCGTGGCGCACCGTGAGTTCGGCGCGCTGACGGTGACCTTCGACCAATCGGCAAACGGTATGAACGTCGAAATCGCGGCAGAGAGCAGCGAGGCGCAGCGTGCCCTAACCGCCGCGATTGCGAACGATCGCACGACAAACCGCCAGCAGGATCCGGCCATACAGGCGAATACGGCTCAGAACCAGTCGGCGGCCACCGGATCGGATCGCGGAGGCACGGCAGGCCACACCGGCTCGGGTCCGGGCCAGAGCAATGGCGACGACCAGCGATCGGCAAATTCGGATCCGCGCGATCGGCATGGCGAACCTACTCCCGGCCCGCGCACCCCCTCCGTGCAAACACCTTCCGACGACGCGCTTTACGTCTGAACATCCAGTTTAATTCAATCAGGAAACCACCATGTCGACTGAAACCGCCCCGCAGGAAACTCCGCCGCCGAAGAAGAAGGGGGGCAAGCTCAAGCCCGTGCTCTTTGCGGTCCTGCTCCTCGCTGCGGGCGGTGGGGGAACGTATGCCGCTTTCGCCAGTGGAATGCTGGGCGCTCACGGGACGCAGGAAGAGGACAACAATCCAAAGCTGGTGCGAAAGGGCGATGAAGACCCCTATCCCTTTACCGGCGGCGAAGATACGAAGGATAAGACACCGGTCGTCCACGGGGCGGGCGGCGGTGAATATCGGACCGCCTATTACAATTTCACCGACGAGTTCACCTCGAACCTCGCCAACGGAAACGCCCTGGTCCAGGTAAGCATCGCCGCATCGACACATTATGACGGCCGCGTGCTGATGTGGCTCGCCGAACACGAGACGGCGCTGCGCTCGCGTATTCTGGCCGAACTCGCGGCGACCAGCGAAGAGGACCTTGCCAGTATCGAGGGCAAGGAGGAACTGCAGCAACGCTTGACCAAGGCGCTGAACGAAGTGCTCGAACAGCGCGAAGGCTTCGGCGGCGTCGACAGTGTCTATTTCCGGTCGTTCATCGTCCAATGATCACCGGCCCCATCCCCGAAGCGGCGGCGCGGGCCGCGTGTCACTGCGAAGAGCTTCTGAGCAAGGCCGCGACACCGCCCGACCTCGATCTGGAATTCGCGCGCTTTGCCCGTAGCTTTGCCGAACAGGCCGGGTCCGAGCTCGCCGCGCTATGCGACGACAGGGGCCTTTCGGCGGAGCTGGTCGAAACGGAATTGCTCCCGGTGGGCGAGTGGTATGCCAAGATCGGTACCGCGCACCGCCACAGCTTCTTCGCTCTGGGTCAGGAACGCCGCGGACTGCTGGTTTCGGTCCGCATCGGCGAGCTGATCGCGCAGTTCGAACGCATTCTGGGCGGCACGGGCGAAGTCGACGAGACCTGCACTGCGCTTCCCGCGTCGTCGAAGCGGTTCGCGCAGCAGTTCGAAGACCGCATGACCGAAGTTCTGCGCCGTGCCAGCGATCGCCGTGCCATCGCGGCGACGACCAATGGCGAGGAAGTCGAACAGGTGGCGCCTTTCGCCGCCGACGAACGGATATGGACCGCCACGCTGGCCGTCTCCTCCGCAAAAAGCGCGCAGGTATGGAAGGTTCGCCTCGCGGCCTGCCAGTCGACGATCGCCGAAATCGTCGGCACCCGCGCCGTTTCGCCCGCCACCGGGCGCACGATCGGCGCGCGCGGGATCGACGGTTCGGCCATCGCCGATGTCGATCTTCCGCTGCGCGCGGTGCTGGTCGATGTCCCTATGTCGGTTGCCCGGCTGGCCAGTCTCGAACCCGGCGCCGTGATCCCGGTCGCCGTCAATCGCAACGTCCCGCTGCTGACCGGCAACCTCACAATCGCACAGGGTTGCGTCGGTGAACTCGACGACCGTGTCGCCCTCGAACTTACCCAATCCTTTCTCTCGGAGTAGAACACATGGCCTCGCATGCAGATGGCTTCGGCCTCATTCAGGATATCGATGTCCGCCTCACCGTGGAGCTCGGGCGCAAATCGATGCGCCTGCGCGACGTGCTGGCGCTCGGCGAATCGAGCGTCATCGAACTCGACCGCCTGACCGACGAACCGCTCGATATGTTCGTCAACGGCAAGCTGATCGCGCGCGGCGAGGTGATCGCGCAGGGCAACCGCTTCGCCATCCGCGTGCTGGAAATCGTCGGTGCCAGCGGTACCGCTTCCGAAATGCCGCGTATCGAGGTGGCCCAGTAATGTTCTGGTACATTCTCAAGCTGCTGATTCTGCTCCCGCTCATCGGAGCGATGATCTGGGGCAGTCTCAAGCTGGCCAAGAAGATGCAGGGCCAGTTCGGCGGGCCGGAGAATGGCAGCAAGGCTGTGCGCGTCGTCGAAACCACCATGCTTTCCCCGACACTGCGGCTCGCCGTGATCGAGTTTCACGGGCGCGAAATCCTCGTATCGACCTCGCGTAACGGCCTTACACGGCTGGCGGAGGCTCCGGCACGGCCGCAAACGCAGGACATCGTCCAGTGATCGCGCGCCTCGCCAAATGGGCGGCCGGGATCGCGGCGCTTGCCTATCCCGCGCTGGCCCGCGCACAGACCGGCGAAGCGGCAGTTTCCGGCGCGCTCGACCGTGCGTTCGGCGAAATGGCCGGGGCCGGGGGCGAACCGCTGAGCCTGTCGCTCCAGCTTCTGCTGGTGATGGGTCTGCTCACCATCCTGCCAGCTCTCTTGCTGATGATGACCAGTTTCACGCGCATTATCGTGGTGCTGGCGATCCTGCGCCAGGCGTTGGGCCTGCAGCAATCGCCGCCCAATCAGGTGCTGATCGGGATCAGCCTGTTCCTCTCGCTGTTCATCATGGCACCGACACTGGAACGCGTGAACGAGGCCGCCATCGCTCCCTATTCGGCGGGCGAGATCGGCGCCGAAGCCGCGATCGAGCGGGCCGGAGACCAGTTCCATACATTCATGATCCGGCAAACCCGCGAATACGATCTCGAAATGTTCGCCGATATCGCGGGGGCCGGCCAGTTCGCCAGCCCGCAGGACGTGCCCTTTTCGATCCTGTTGCCCGCTTTCGTCACCAGTGAACTGAAAACCGCCTTCCAGATCGGCTTCATGCTGTTCCTGCCCTTTCTGGTCATCGACCTCGTCGTCTCCAGCGTGCTGATGAGCCTCGGCATGATGATGATGAGCCCGATGATCGTTTCGCTGCCCTTCAAGTTGCTGCTCTTCGTCCTCGTGGATGGCTGGGCGCTGCTGATGGGCTCGCTCGCCTCAAGCTTCGGATAGATATCATGGACGAAAGCGCCATCCTCCTTTCCATGGCCGACCGCATGTTGTGGATCGCCGCCCTCGTTGCCGCGCCGATCCTTCTAGCAAGCCTCGCCATAGGTCTGGTCATCGGTCTCGTGCAGGCTGCCACCTCGGTTAACGAACAGACGCTGACCTTCGTACCGAAACTGGGTGCGGTGGCCCTCGTGCTCGTGATCCTCGGTGCATCGATGATGGCGCTGGTGGGGGATTTCACGCACGATATCTTCGCCGAAATCGCGCGGATCGGCGACTGAGACCAATACGGTGAACGGTCTCGATCTCGGACTTGGCGCGCTTGAGCAGGATATGTGGCGGGTCGTTTTTCTGATGACTCGTCTTGGCGCCGCGTTGCTTGCCGCGCCCTTCTTCGGGGCGAGTTCGGTTCCGGCATCGGTACGCGTATCGATTACCGGTGCACTTGCGATCTTCGTCTCGATCTGGATGCCTGCGATCCCCACGCCCCCGGCCTTGCTGTCGTTCGAGGGCATGCTCGCGATCGCAGGCGAAGTGATTGTCGGGCTGGCGCTTGGTTTCGTGCTGCAACTCGCCTTCGCCGCCCCGACCGTGGCCGCCGAACTGATCGGGGGCGGCATGGGAATGAGCATGGCGGTTTCGCAGGATGCGATGGGCGGCGGCACGACCACATCCTTCGGCCAGTATTTCGTGATCGTACTGACGCTGATTTTCCTTGCGACCGGCGCGCATCTGCACTGGATCGCGCTGGTGATGGAAAGCTACAATGCTTTCCCGCCGGGGCAAGCCTGGCTCGGCGCTGACCGTTTCGCGGCTATCGCCGGGTTTGCCAGCTTCATGTTCGAAACCGCTTTGCGGATCGCCCTGCCGGTCACTTTGATCCTGCTGCTGGTGCAGGTGCTGACAGGCATTCTCAGCCGCTCGGCGCCGTCGCTCAACCTTTTCGCGCTAGGCCTGCCGGCGGGCGTGCTGGCGGGCATGGCCGCGCTGATCATTTCCGCGCCGCTGATTTTCGACCAGTTCACGGGTGTCGTCAGCGAAGCGCTCGACCAGACCGAAAGCGTGCTAGTCCGATGAGCGAGGAGACTGCTGGCGAAAAGACCTTTGCCCCCACGGAAAAGCGGCTCACCGATGCCGCGAAGAAGGGCGATGTGCTGCGTTCCAAGGATGCGGGCACAGCGGCGGTCATGCTGTTGGGCGGCGCGTGGCTGTCGCTTGGCGGACCCTGGCTGCTCGACGGCCTGGCGCGGCTCACGCGCGAGGCTTTCCTGTTCGATGCGCGCGACATTCGCGATTTCGGTGTCGAGGACCTGTTCATGCAGGGGCTGCTGCTCGGCGTCCCGGCGATCCTTACTCTCGCAGTGCCGGTTATCGTCGTCACGCTGCTAACCCAGCTCGGTTTCGGTCGTGGCCGATGGGTGGCCGACAACCTCAAGGCCAAGGGCCAGCGGATCAATCCGCTTCAGGGCTTCAAACGCATGTTCGGTCCGCAGGGGCTGATCGAAATGGGCAAGGGCATCCTCAAGATTATCTTGCTCGGCGGTATCGCGGCCGCCTGGTGGTGGACCAGCATGGAAACCGTGATCGGGCTGGGCCGCGGCAACCTGTCCGCTCAGCTCACTGCAGCCTGGCATGCGATCGTTTCGCTGATCTTTGCCTTGAGCGCGGGGCTGGTGGTGATCGCTTTCGTCGATCTGCCGATCCAGTGGCTGCGCCAGCAAAAACGCCTGAAAATGAGCCATCAGGAAATGCGCGACGAAAACAAGGAAACCGAAGGCTCGCCCGAAATGCGCGCCGCGCGGCGCCAACGCCAACGCGATATCGCCACCGGATCGGTGGCGGGCGCCATGCGCGAAGCGCAGTTCGTCATTACCAACCCGACCCATTTCGCCGTCGCGATGACTTACGACCCGGCCAAGGCCTCCGCACCGATCGTGCTGGCCAAGGGGCGCGGCGACAAGGCTCTGGCAATGAAGGATCTGGCTCGCGAACTCGACCTGCCGACGCTTGAAATGCCGCAGCTTGCCCGTTCGGTCTATTACACCACGCGCGAGCGGCAGATAATCTGCGAGGATCTCTATGGCGCCGTGGCTTCGGTGCTCGCCTATGTCTTCTCGCTCAAGCGCGGCGAGACCCCGCCAATGCCCGCCATCGATGTCCCCGCAGCTTTGCGCTTCGACACCGAAGGCAAGCTGGCTGTTAATCCCGGCTCCATACAGTCGTTATCATAGCGATGAGCATTTCGACCACCTCCATCGCCACGACCCTCGGGATCGGCAGCGGCATCGATATGGCGGGGCTGGCCACCCAGCTCGCCGAAGCCCAGTTCGAGGGCCGCAATCAGCGCCTGACCAACCAGTCGGAAACGCTCGAACGCCGCATTTCGCTGGCGGGGTCGATCCGCAGCAGCTTCTCGACATTCGCCAGTGCCTTGGGCGATCGCCTGCGCAGCGGCGATCTTGCGCCGCTTCCTTCGATCAGCAATCCCGCAGTGGCTGCCGTTTCCAGCCCTCTCGGTTCGATCGGCAAGGGAAGCTACTCGCTGGAAGTCACTCAACTGGCGAGCTACCAGACGCTGGCCGGGCCGACCTATGCCAGCGCCGAGGATACGGTGGGTACGGGAACCCTCACGATCCGCTTCGGCGAAACCACCAATGCGAGCTTCGTCGAGGATACCGGCAAGACCCCCTTGTCGATCGATATCGCCGCCGGGGCGACGCTGAACGATGTCGCTGCCGCGATCAACGGGGAGAATGCCGGGCTCAACGCCTATGTTGCGCAGACCGGCACGGGGGCGCAACTGGTCATCAAGGGGGGCGAAGGGCTGCAGAACGGGTTCACGATCGAAGCGACCGAGGATGCCGGCGATCCGGGTCTCGCCGCTCTCGCATGGCAGCCTGGCGGCGATCCTGCACGTCTGATCAAGACCTCGTCGGATGCGGCATTCACGCTCGATGGTCTGGCCCGCACCAGCGAGTCGAACAAGATCGACAATCTCGCGCCGGGTCTTTCGTTGACGCTGACGGCCACCAATGCGGGATCGCCTGCGACCATCACCTTCGCCAATCCGTCCAGTGCGATTTCGAGCGTTATGCAGGACATAACCGGGGCACTGAACGAGATCGTCAACGAGCTGCGCACTGCGACCGATCCGAAAACCGGGGATCTTGCCCGGGATAGCGGGGCGCGGGCTCTCAGTCGTACGCTTTCGGGCCTGGGTTCCATAATCATCATGCCGGATGCACCCGAAGGGGCGCCGAAAACGCTGGCTGAACTCGGGCTTGCGATCGAAACTGATGGCAGCTTCCGCTTCGAAAATGCAAAGCTGACAGAGGTGATGAACCGGGACCCGTCGGCCGTCGCGGCCATGTTCACGACGGGGCTCAATGGGATTTACTCGACGATCGATCGCATGGCTCGCTCGAACAGCATATCGAGCGACCCGGGATCGCTTGCCGGATCGATTGCCCGCTACAAGAAGCAATCGGCGGAAATCACGCGCGACCTGGAGAAACTGGCTGACCAGCAGGAAAATCTGCGGGCGAGCATGGTTGCACGCTTTGCCAAGGCCGATACCCAGGTTGCCGCTTCCAAATCGACCCTGTCCTTCCTCCAGTCCCAGATCGACATCTGGAATTCGCAGGGAGACTGATATGCTGGCGCGTGCCCAACCCGGCGAAGCCTATCGGCAGAGCAATTTCGACGCGCGTTTGATGGTGAGCGAACGCGACGATCTCGTGCTGTTCTGTCTGGACGATCTGGTCGAGAATCTCGGAGTGCTGGAAATCGCGGAATCGCGTGCCGACCATGCCGCTCGCAGCCGTTCGCTGACCCGATGCGTGACCGCGTTGACCGCGCTCGAGATCGGCATCGACCGCGAGGCGGAAATGGCGTCCAGCCTGCTGCAGTTTTACGGCGCCGCTAAGGGCTTGCTGCTTGATTCGGTCCGCAATGTCGATTTGGAAAAAATCGCGCAATTGCGGGCGGATATGCGGGAAATTGCCAGTGCGTTTCGGGCAGCGCGAGCCGCGTGAACACTGGAAATACGCGGTCGGCCGAAGATGGCCATTCCCGCGAGGCCCATTCACCATTTGCCTATCGCGGAAACCTGGCGCGCCAAGGGCTCTGAGCTGGCGATGCGAAGGCGTGCGCGGCGCGCCGGTCGCAAGGGTGGCATTGGATAATGACCGCGGCGTAATAGTACGTAGTTCGACCAAAAGCTGCTTCCGACGGTTTGGAGATATATCGGGCGGATAGTGATGGGAGTGTCGCAGATGGGATCTTCTCAAACCGTTTTTTATGTCGTCGACGGCGATATCGATCGTCGCACTGCGCTCAGCAGTGAAATGGGATTCTGCACTCGAT
>CAMYIQ010000289.1 GCA_947258465.1 uncultured Erythrobacter sp. | reverse complement strand
CTCAGCTTAAGGCCCGACCCCCATGGCGCGGTATATCTTCATAACCGGCGGCGTGGTCTCCTCGCTTGGCAAAGGTCTCATGGCAGCATCGCTTGCTGCTCTCCTCCAGGCGCGCGGCTACAAGGTCCGTATTCGGAAATTCGACCCCTATTTAAACGTCGATCCGGGGACGATGTCCCCTTATCAGCACGGCGAGGTCTATGTGACCGATGACGGGGCCGAGACCGATCTCGACCTCGGTCACTATGAACGCTTCACAGGCGTTTCGGCGCATCAGGGCGATAACATCACCTCGGGCCGGATATATCAGGACATCATCGCCAAGGAACGCCGCGGCGACTATCTCGGCGCGACGGTGCAGGTGGTTCCGCATGTCACCGACGAGATCAAGGCCTTCGCCCTTGCAGGGCAGGACGATCACGATTTCATCCTGTGCGAAATCGGCGGCACGGTCGGCGATATCGAAGGTCTGCCCTTCATGGAAGCGATCCGGCAGCTTCGCAACGATCTGGAGCCATGGCAAACGCTGAGCGTTCACGTCACGCTGGTTCCTTACATCGCGGCGGCGGGTGAGCTGAAGACCAAGCCGACCCAGCACTCGGTACGCGAACTCGCCAGCCTCGGTATCAAGCCCGACGTGCTGCTATGCCGCGCCGAACATCCCATCCCCGATGGCGAGCGGCAGAAAATCGCGAATTTCTGCAATGTCCGTAAGGAAGCGGTTATCCCGGCGCTCGATGCGCCGTCGATCTATTCGGTGCCCTTGCAATATCACGGCGAAGGACTCGATACCGAAGTGCTGCGCGCCTTCGGTATCACCGACGCTCCCGATCCGGACCTTTCGCGCTGGTACGATGTGGTCGATCGTCATTCGAACCCCGAAGGTGAGGTTACGATCGGGATCGTGGGCAAGTATGTCGGCCTTCAGGACGCCTATAAATCGCTGAACGAAGCTCTGGTGCATGGGGGCATGGCCCACCGCGTCAAGGTCAATCTGAAATGGATCGACGCCGAGGTTTTCGAAGGCGAAGACGCCGAGATCGCCGCCAAGCTCGAGCCGATGCACGGCATTCTGGTGCCGGGCGGTTTCGGCGAGAGGGGGAGCGAAGGCAAGATTGCCGCAGTGCGGTTCGCCCGCGAGCGCAAGGTGCCGTTTCTCGGCATCTGCCTCGGCATGCAGATGGCCTGTATCGAAGCCGCACGCACGGCGGGATTCGACAGGGCTTCCTCAACCGAGTTCGGTGAAACCGAAGAACCGGTTGTAGGCATCATTACCGAATGGATGACCGAGGAAGGACTGCAGACCCGCGAAGCGGGAGGGGACCTTGGTGGGACGATGCGCCTGGGTGCTTACGATGCGGCTCTGGCGGCGAATAGTCATGTGTCGAACATCTACGGAGGGGCTACGACGATCTCGGAGCGCCATCGTCATCGATACGAGGTTAACGGTGCCTATGTCGAACCGCTTGAAAAGCAGGGGCTGATCTTTTCCGGAATGTCGCCCGACGGGCTTCTTCCCGAAATCGTGGAGCGACCCGATCATCCCTGGTTCGTAGGGGTGCAGTTTCACCCCGAATTGAAATCGAAACCGTTCGATCCGCACAGCTTTTCGCCGGATTTGTCGGCGCGGCGCTGGAACAGGCCCGTCTGGTCTAGCACACCGTAATATCGCGCGGCTCCTTAAGCGGCTGAAATCTTGGATATACCCTGTTTGCGCACTTGTAACGAGGCGACAAAATCGCCGTGCCGCGCGATCCGCGGGTTTATCTTTTGATATAGATAATGCAGGATACACCTGTTTCCGCAGTCTTATGCGGAACTTTCGAGACATGCGCTTCGCTAGCAAGCGGTGGGGCTTGCCTCGATGACGGCTGTCTTCTGCGACCCGGACGGCCGATTTCGAGGTTAGGCGGCGTCAAACGTCGCGGGGGCGGAACCGAGTTCCGCCCCCTATCGGTTTCAATCGAGTTGTGAGTGTCGGGTTCAGGCAGCCTTGCTGCCGTCTTCCTCGTCATCCTTCACCACTTCGAGCGGTTGCTGGCCGCCGATCGCGATCTTCTTGGGCCGCATTGCTTCGGGCACTTCCCGCACGAGATCGATGACGAGCAATCCATCGGCGAGATCGGCATTCGCCACTCGCACGTAATCGGCCAGTTCGAAGCGGCGCTCGA
Source organism: uncultured Erythrobacter sp. (assembly GCA_947258465.1). Taxonomy (GTDB): domain Bacteria; phylum Pseudomonadota; class Alphaproteobacteria; order Sphingomonadales; family Sphingomonadaceae; genus Qipengyuania. Next base: position 11,269 of record CAMYIQ010000289.1, on the reverse strand, counting down.
ACCCACGATTCGCGATGCCGACATGCAGCATTTCGCCTTCCGCCAGTTCGTCCCGCTTTTTACCGGTGACGACCAGCAGGTTCTGTTGCGCGACGATGTCGAGATCGCCCTTGCGGAATCCGGCCACAGCCAAGGTGATACGGTATTCATCTTCACCGCGGCGCTCAATATTGAAGGGGGGGTAGTTGTCGCCGCCGGCATTGCGAGCCTGGCGTTCCATCAGGTCGAAAACACGGTCGAATCCGACGGTGGAGCGACGAAAAGGGGTAAGGTCCATACGGTTCATCGAAACAAATCCTCTTGTGAGCGATTCTATGGTGGCGGGGCCCGCATTCGGCGCCCCGTCGCCGCCACACCCATAGTGGCGACGCTTTCGAGATAGGCGCACCATTTCGGCTTTCAAGAGCTTCGTGTGTGCCCTAGATTTGTCTTTGAGATACAAGGGATATTCGATGAACCAACCCCAAGTGGACATCTATACCAAATTCGGCTGCGGGTATTGTTTCCGCGCAAAGCGCCTGCTCGATGAAAAGGGGGTGGATTACACCGAGTTCGACATCACGATGGGCGGCCCCAAGCGCGAGGAAATGCTGCAGCGGGCGCCCGGCGCGATGACCGTGCCGCAGATTTTCGTCGGCGATACGCATGTCGGCGGGTCGGACGAACTCGCCGCGCTCGAACGTGAGGGCAAGCTTGACGCTTTGCTGACCGGCTGAATGTCCAGGATCGCCGTCCTTCAGATGACTTCCGGAATCGATCCGGAAGCCAATGCACATACGATTGCCGATGCCGTAGCGCGAGCTGCGGGGGAGGGGGCGGCGATGCTGTTCACGCCCGAAATGTCCGGCCTGCTCGATCGTGACCGAAGCCGCGCGGCGGGCACGATCGCGGCCGAACGGGAGACACCGGCCCTTGCCATGGCCCGCGATGCGGCCAGCAAGGCCGGCCTTTGGGTTTCGCTGGGTTCGCTGGCCGTGGCTACCGATGACGGGCGATGGGCCAATCGCGCCTTCGTGATCGATCCGCGCGGGGAAATCGCCGCGCGCTACGACAAGATTCATATGTTCGACGTCGATCTTGCCAGCGGCGAAAGCTGGCGCGAATCGAATGCCTATAGGCCGGGCGACGAGGTCGTGACCGTCGCCGACACCCCTGTTGGAAGGCTCGGCCTCTCGATTTGCTACGACATCCGGTTTCCGGCGCTGTTCGAGGCGCTCGGGCGCGCGCACTGCGATTGCATCGCCATTCCCGCTGCTTTCACGGTTCCGACGGGCAGCGCGCACTGGCACGTATTGCAGCGTGCGCGGGCGATCGAAGCGAGTGCGTTCGTCATTGCCGCCGCACAGGTAGGCAAGCACGAAGATGGCCGCCGTACCTATGGTCACAGTCTCGTGGTCGACCCCTGGGGCGAGGTGCTGCTCGACCTCGGTGGCGAACAGGCCGGGCTGGACTTCGCCGATCTCGACCTTGCCCGCATTGCCACCGTGCGCGAACAGGTGCCAAGCCTTGCCAATCGCCGCGAAATCGCCAAATAGGCCGGCACGATGATCGTATTCGACCTCTCTTGCGATGAAGGCCACCGGTTCGAAGGCTGGTTCGGCTCGTCCGACGATTATGCCGATCAGAAGGCCAGGGGCCTGTTGGCCTGCCCGGCATGTGGCAGTGCCGAGGTCGCCAAAGCGCCGATGGCGCCTTCCGTACCGGCCAAGGGTAGCATGCGCGAGCCGAGTGGCGGAGATGTCACTCAATTGGCGACCGGGGAAATGCCGACGGAGGTCAAGAAGGCGCTGGAAACGCTCGCCAAGGCCCAGGCCAAGGCGCTCGAAAACAGCACCTGGGTGGGCGATCGGTTCGCCGAAAAGGCGCGCGAGATGCATTATGGCGAGGCGGACGAAGCCCCGATCCACGGACGCACGACGAAGGACGAGGCGGAAGACATGCTCGCCGAGGGGATCGCCGTCGCTCCGCTGATCGTTCCCGTTGCCCCGCCCGACGAACTCAACTGATTGCCACCTTGGACCGAGCCGCTATACGGGGCTCCGGAGCGCCCGTAGCTCAGTCGGATAGAGCATCAGATTCCTAATCTGGGGGCCACAGGTTCGAATCCTGTCGGGCGCGCCATTCTCCCTTTCCTACGGCGTCACCGACCGAATCGACGTGCGAGTGCGGCGAGCGTGGTAAGTGTCACCGAGCATAGGCCGAGCAGGATGCAGGTCCCGGCCCAGCCGTAGGCGTCATAGGCGGCAGTTCCGGCATAACTGCCGAGCCCGCCGCCGATGAACATAATCACGACATAGACGGTGGTCAGTCGGGTCCGGATCGCAGGGTCCAGAGCGAGGAATGTCATACGTCCGGTCACGTCCACTCCCGGCCCGACCAGGTTCGTGATGATCAGGGGCACGAGCAATCCCCACAGCGAACCGCCGAGAGGCCATAGGAGAAGGATACCCGCGAACTGGACCACTGCGAATATGGTGCGGGCCTTTCGCGGGCCGACATGATCTGCCCATCGTCCCAGTCGCGGCGTGGAGATGATGCTGACCGCCGCCAGACCGGCCAGATACCCGACCGTATCGGTGCCATATCCCATTTGCGGAGAGGTGAGGTAGAGCGCCAGCCCCAACCACACGGCAATAAACTGCGCGAAGTTGAGGGCCTGGATCGCGCCCGAGAGCAACACTTCCTTGTGCCTTCCGACAAGCGGGAAGACCGAGAACAGCAGGTCACGATAGGACTGGCGCCCTTCGGCGGAGCGTTCCCCGCCCTCCATCAACCGCGGCAAGGCGATGGTGACTGCCAGCATGAGCGCTGTCGCCATCCAGTAAACGGCGCGCCAGCCGTATCGTTCGGAAACGACGCCCGCGCCGACACGGGCCACCAGAATGCCGAGAATGATACCCGCCGCCAGTTTGGCAGTCACTTGGCCGAGCCGTTCCGGGGCCACGCGTTTGGAAGCGTAGGCGGGCAGGAGATACGGGGCGATGGTGAAATAGCCCAGCAGGGTAGAGCCCAGCACGAAGAGAGGAAATCCTTCGGCTAGTGTCATGATGGCCAGCGACACGGTCTGACCGGTGGCGAAGGCGATCGTCAGGCGGCGGTTCGATATCCGGTCGCCGAGCGGGAGCAGCATGAAGATCCCGACTGCCAGTGCGAGCTGATTGAGCGCGGGTACGAGCCCTATTCGTGCATGGCTCACGCCGAAATGATCGGCGACATCGCCGATGATCGGATGGATGTAATAGGCGTTGGCAGTCACCACCGCTGCCGCAATGGCGAGCGAGGTTTCCTGTGCGCCGGTCAGTCGCGCGGGCTGGTTCAAACCAGATGGCCCGCCTTGCGCGCCGTGTCGATTACGCCCTGCGCCAGCGCCTCGGGCTGGTCCTCCTGGCAGAAATGTCCGCAATTCGGCAGCGTTCGGTGGGGCTGGCCTTTCGCGCCGACAATGCGCTCGACCAGGAATTTCTCGCTGCCTTTGGTCACCGGATCGTCTTCGCCGAACAGGGTCAGGAAGGGCTTGTCGTAGGCTGCGAACGAAGGCCAGGCCTGCTTGTTGTCTTCAACGCCGGGCATGCCATCCTCGACCGGTACGAGCGCGGGGAAGGCGCGCGCGCCGGCCTTGGACGGTTCGTCGGGGAAGGGGGCGTCGTAGGCGGCGATCTCGGCTTCGCTGCGCGGCGTTGCGGTAGCGCGGTCGAGCAGGGGACCGATACGGAAATCGGGCGAGCTTTTCGCAAACTCGCGCCAAGCGAGAAAAGCCTGACTGGGTGTGCCGCCGGCGGGCAGGAAGGTATTGCTGGCAACGACGCAGGCAAACAGGTCGGGGTCATGCGCGACCATGCGCAGGCCGAGCAATCCGCCCCAGTCCTGGCAGAACAGCGCCGCCGGTCGCGGTTCGACCGCCATGCGCCACTGCTTCAACCAGGCGACATGGCGGGCATAGGTGTAGAACCCGATATCGTCGGGCTTGTCGCTCTTGCCGAAGCCGATCAGGTCGGGGGCCAGCACGCGGAAACCGGCGTCGACAAGGACCGGGATCATCTTGCGATAGAGGAAAGACCAGCTCGGCTCGCCGTGAAACAACAAGACCGGCGGAGCGTCTTTCGGCCCCTCGTCGACATAGTGCTGCCGGGCGGTCAGCCCGTCGCCAAGATCGACCTTGAACCAGTTTTCCGCAAACGGGTAATCCGGAATTTCGGCGAAACGTTCGGACGGCGTGCGCAGGATCTGCATCGGTCTCTCCTTCCAGGAGACCGTGCAACCCGGTCTCGATTCGAAACCTTAAGGCGTCTTGCTACCCGTGTCACCCGATTGGCTGACGGGCACAGCCTCTTTGAAAGTGTGGGTGACATAGGGGAAGGGGATCTCGATCCCGGCATCGTCCAGCGCAGCCTTGATTGCGCGCACTACCTTGTCCTTGCTCTCCCAGCCGTCACGAGGTGTCGAGCCCGCCCACCAGCGGACAAGAAAATCGACCGAACTCGAATTGAACTCCTGCGCGAAAATATCGACGCCTTTGCTCGCCAATACGTCGTCGAGACCCTCCACCGCGCGGCGAATGATATCGGCGGCATGGTCGAGCTGGGTGTCATAGGAAACGCCGACGACGACTTCGTGCCGCCGCTGTTCCTTGTCGGTGAAGATCTCGACCGGGTTCTTGAACAGGATCGAATTGGGGACGACCGACAGTTCGCCCGAAAGCTTGCGCACATGCGTTTCGCGCAGGGTGATGTGTTCGACCTTGCCGGTAATCCCCTCGCATTCGATCACATCCCCGATGCGCATTTTCTCGCGCACCATGATGAGCACGCCGGCGAGGAAGTTCTCGAAAATGTCCTGGAACGCGAAGCCGATCGCCACCGCGCCGATACCCAGGCCTGCCAGCAAGCTGGCGGGCGTCATGCCGGGCATAATCACGATCAGGGCAATCATCAGCCCGACGATCCAGATCGCGAGACGCACGATCGTATCGATCAACTGCTTGAGGCTGGGGCGGATTTCGGTGCCAGCGGTCAGCCGGTCGGCAATTCGGACGGCGAACTTGGCCATGATCCAGGTCAGCAGGAGAATGAACAGCGCGATGACGAGCCCGGGCACCGCGCGAACGAAGCCCTCGGCCATGTCGACCAACTGGTCCTGCAATGTGGAAAAGGTATTGACCGTCTGGTCGTAGGTTTCGCCGGACGGCATTGTCTGCGTGGCTTGCATGGAATTCCTCGGTTGTCCCGCACTCAACGGGACAACCGGGGGTGAGTTCCAGACCGGTTAACCCTTGGCTTTTTGGGCGTGTTCCTTGCGCGCGATCTCATGCAGCCAGTCGGCATGGCGCGGCGCTTTCTTGGTCTCGCTCCATTCGTCGAGCATCAGCGGCGCGACGCGCTTGAGTTCGGCATATTGCTCGTCGGTCCCGATGTCGGCGGCCAGTTCCACACGGTGGCCGTTCGGGTCGAAAAAGTAGATCGACTTGAAAATGCCGTGATGGGTCGGGCCGAGCACATCGATGCCGAGGCTTTCGATATGCTCCTTGGCAGCGAGCAGTTCTTCCTCGCTATTCACGCGAAATGCGAGGTGCTGAACCCAGGCTGGCGTGTTCTCGTCGCGGCCCATGTCGTTCTGGTTGGGCAGTTCGAAGAAGGCGAGGATATTCCCGTTCCCCGCATCGAGGAAGACGTGCATGTAGGGATCATATGCGCCGGTAGAGGGCACATGGTCCTCGGCAAAGGCGGTTGTATAGTCCATGCCGAGAACCTTGCCGTACCATTCGACGGTCTCTTTCGCGTCCTTGCAGCGGTAAGCGGCGTGATGCACGCCGCCCAGCTTTACGGGGTGGTCTGAAATGTCGCTCATTCGGCAGGCTCCGCTTCGACCGTTTCGGCATCTTCGACCTGGAGGACGCCGCGGCGCACCTGATCGCGCTCCATGCTTTCGAACAGGGCTTTGAAATTGCCTTCGCCGAAGCCTTCGTCACCCTTGCGCTGAATGAATTCGAAGAACACCGGGCCGACCTGCGCTTCGGCGAAAATCTGGAGCAGCAGACGCGGCTTGCCGCCTTCGGTGGTGCCATCGAGCAGGATGCCGCGCGCCTTGAGCTCGTTTTCGTCCTCGCCATGGCCCGGAAGACGTTCGGACAGCATTTCGTAATAGGTCTCGGGCGGAGCGGTCATGAAGGGGACGCCGAGCTCCTTGAGATTATCCCAGCATTCGACGAGATCGTCGCAGATCAGCGCGATGTGCTGGATGCCTTCACCATTGAATTCGCGCAGAAACTCCTCGATCTGGCCCTTGCCGCCTTCGCCTTCTTCATTGAGCGGGATGCGAATCTTGCCATCCGGCGCGGTGAGCGCCTTCGAGGTCAGGCCGGTATATTCGCCCTTGATGTCGAAGAAGCGGATTTCGCGGAAGTTGAACAGCGTCTCGTAATAGTCCGCCCAATATTTCATGCGACCATTATAGACGTTGTGGGTCAGGTGATCGATCACGTTGAAACCTGCGCCGACCGGCCATTTTCCCACGCCGTCGAGATATTCGAAATCGATGTCGTAGATCGACAGGCCTTCGCCTTCCTCATCGGCGTAGCGATCGATCAGATAGACGATCGCGCCGCCAATCCCGCGAATGGCGGGAATGCGCAGTTCCATCGCCCCGGTGTCGACCGCCACCGGCTCGGCCCCGCGCTCGAGCAGCTCGGCATAGGCGCTCTTCGCATCGCGGACCCTGAAGCCCATGCCGCAGGCCGAGGGGCCGTGCTCGCGGGCGAAAAACCATGCTGCGCTTTTCGGTTCGTAATTCAGGATTAGATTGATCTGGCCCTGACGCCAGAGATGCACATCCTTCGACCGGTGCGAGGCGACATGCGTGAAACCCATGGCCTTGAATACCGGTTCGATCACGCCCTTTTCGGGAGCGCAGAATTCCACGAATTCGAAGCCGTCGAGGCCGATGGGGTTTTCGAAGAGATCGGGCATTTCAGTCCTCTGGTCACGTGATTTGGTTTCAGGAGAAACTAGTTACACCTGCAACCGTATCCTGTCAAGAAAGCGGGCCGGACATGCCGGTGCCGGGCTTTGCTCCAGCCAAAGCGGTTCGGCGCGAGAGAATTGCCTTGCGTGAGGGGGTTAACTGTGATTCTCTGTATCCATGCGGCGGACACATTCCATGGCGATGATTCAACGGGCGAAGGCCATGCAGCATGCTGCCTTGGCAGCATTGCTCGTGATGGGAGGGTTGGCGATCGCGGGTCCTTCTGGATTGCTCGCCTGGAGCGAGAATTTGCGCTTGCTCGACCAGCGCGAGGCGCAACTCGCGCAGCTCGAGGCAGAGCGTGAAGCGCTGGAAAACCGTGTTGCCTTGCTGCATCCCGATCATGCCGATCCGGACATGGTGGGCGAGTTGCTGCGCAGCCAGCTCAATGTCGTCCACCCCGATGAAGTGGTGATCAAGCTCGAGGATTGACGGGGCGAAACCTTCGCTTTCCGTAAGGGTTTTCGTATGCACGCACGCTCTGCCGTTGCGCGAGGCCTTCGCCTGTGCCTATAGGCTCAACCGATATTCCTCCCCGGAAGTACAAGGACAAAAGTCTTGGCCAAAGCCCCTCGGAGCAAGAAAAAGCCCGCTCAGTCGCCTGCTGAAGATACCGACTTCGTTCTCCATTCGCTGCAAGACGCATTGGAGAAGAAGAAGCGGTATGACGCGACCCAGGAGCAGATGCTTCATTTTTACGAGCAGATGCTGCTCATCAGACGGTTCGAGGAACGGGCGGGACAGCTTTACGGCCTCGGCCTGATTGGCGGGTTCTGCCACCTCTATATCGGCCAGGAAGCTGTCGCCATCGGACTCCAGTCGGCGCTCGACGGGGACAAGGACAGCGTTATCACCGGCTATCGCGACCATGGCCATATGCTTGCCTATGGCATCGATCCCAAGGTCATCATGGCCGAACTTACCGGACGCGAAGCGGGGATCTCCAAAGGCAAGGGCGGGTCCATGCACATGTTCTCGACCGAGCATAAATTCTATGGCGGGCACGGGATCGTCGGCGCGCAGGTGGCGCTTGGAGGCGGCCTCGCGCTCGCGCACCAATATAACGACGATGGTGGCTTTTGCCTGGCCTATTTCGGTGACGGCGCGGCCAATCAGGGCCAGGTCTACGAGACCTTCAACATGGCCAGCCTGTGGAACCTGCCGATCGTGTTCGTGGTCGAGAACAATCAGTACGCCATGGGCACGAGCACGGCCCGATCGAGCGCCGAAACCGAATTCTATCGCCGGGGCACCGCGTTCCGCATCCCGGGCATGGATGTGAACGGGATGGATGTTCTCGAAGTGCGTCAGGCGGCCGAAATCGCTTTCAAGCATGTGCGCGAGGGCAAGGGGCCTGTGCTCATGGAGTGCAACACCTACCGCTATCGCGGCCATTCCATGTCCGACCCGGCCAAATATCGCACCCGCGAGGAAGTGCAGGATGTGCGCGAACACAAGGACCCGATCGAAGGGTTGAAGAAAGTGCTCCTCGAGAACGGCTCGACCGAGGACGAACTCAAGGCGATCGACAAGGATATCCGCAAGACCGTGACCGAAGCCGCAGACTTCGCCGAGAATTCTCCCGAGCCCGATGCGTCCGAACTCTACACCGATGTTCTGGTGGGGGAGTACTGAGCCATGGCTATCGAATTGAAGATGCCCGCCCTGTCGCCCACCATGGAGGAGGGCACGCTTGCCAAGTGGCTAAAGTCCGAAGGTGACGAGATCGTCGCCGGCGACATCATCGCCGAGATCGAAACCGATAAGGCGACAATGGAGTTCGAGGCGGTCGATGAAGGCACGCTCGGCAAGATATTGGTCGAGGAAGGCACCGAAGGGGTGAAGGTCGGCACGGTCATCGCCATGCTGGCGGAGGACGGCGAGGAGGTTTCCGACGTCGAAGCACCTGCCGAAAGCGCTCCGGTCGACGATGTTCCGGGGGAAGGCAAGGATGTCGGGCGTGAACCGAGCGAAGCCGAGATCACCAAGCCCGCGCGCAAGGTCGATGTGAAAGACCCCGAGGTCCCCGAAGGCACTTCCTTCGTTTCCACCACTGTGCGCGAGGCCCTGCGCGACGGCATGGCCGAGGAAATGCGCCAGGACGAACGCGTCTTCGTGATGGGTGAGGAAGTCGCCGAATATCAGGGCGCCTACAAGGTGACCCAGGGCTTGCTCGACGAGTTCGGCCCCAAGCGCGTCATCGACACGCCGATCACCGAATACGGCTTTGCCGGCATCGGCACGGGCGCGGCAATGGGCGGCCTGCGCCCCATCGTCGAGTTCATGACCTTCAATTTCGCCATGCAGGCGATCGATCACATCATCAATTCGGCGGCCAAGACCAATTACATGTCGGGCGGCCAGATGCGCTGCCCGGTGGTCTTCCGCGGTCCGAACGGCGCGGCGAGCCGCGTCGGCGCGCAGCACAGCCAGAATTACGGCCCATGGTACGCCAGCGTCCCCGGCCTGATCGTCATCGCGCCTTACGACGCAGCCGATGCCAAAGGCTTGATGAAGGCCGCGATCCGCTGCGAAGACCCGGTGGTCTTCCTCGAGAACGAGCTGGTCTACGGCCGTAGCTTCGACGTCCCCGATGTCGACGATTACGTCTTGCCGATCGGCAAGGCGCGGGTCATGCGCGAAGGTTCGGACGTCACCATAGCCGCCTATTCGATTGCCGTCGGCCTTGCGCTCGAAGCCGCCGAGGAACTGGCGGGGGAGGGGATCGATGCCGAAGTCATCGATTTGCGCACGCTGCGCCCGCTCGACAGGGACGCGATCCTCACCTCGCTTGCCAAGACCAATCGCCTCGTCATCGCCGAAGAAGGCTGGCCGACCTGCTCGATCGCGGCCGAGGTCATGGCCATTTGCATGGAGGATGGTTTCGACCATCTCGACGCGCCGGTTCTTCGGGTGTGCGACGAGGATGTGCCGTTGCCCTATGCCGCCAATCTGGAAAAGCTCGCGCTGATCGACACGCCGCGCATCGTGAAGGCGGCAAAGAAGGTCTGCTATCGCGACTGACGTGAAGGACGGAGAAAACGGCGCAAGCAGCCTGCTGGAGGAATGTCCGGAAGTCTCCCGCCTTGCCTTTGCAAGCGTTCGTGACAATCCCGATCTGTGGCTGGCCGCCTTCGCGCTCGACGGGCGCGCCGGGCGGATGACGCTCGGGGCGAGCGAACCCTTGCTCGGCCAGATGCGGCTCGCCTGGTGGCGCGACCAGTTCGGCCGGTCCGTTGCGGCGCGGCCGCGCGGCGACATCCTCCTCGACCTGATCGGCCGGACCTGGGAGGGGGCCGAAGCCTCGCTCCTGGCGCTTGTCGACGGGTGGGAGGCTCTGCTTGCGACGCGGCCTCTCGACGAGACCGGGATGGCTCGCTTCGTCGGCGGGCGGGAGATGTTATGCGTCGAACTTGCGGAACGCGTCGGCGAACCTTCGGCCCGGTCAGAGGCTGCGCGCGCCGGGAAGCTATGGGCCTTCGCCAACCTGACCGTTCACGCGCAGGAGGATACCGAACGGGCATGGGCGCTCGACCACGGACGCCAGCTCGCCGAACCGGTTCCGAAACTGCCCGGTGCGTTGCGCCCGCTTGCGGTGATTGGCGGCCTTGCCCGACGCTCGCTGCGTTCGGGCGGTCGGGAAATGCTCGGCGATCGGTTTAGCCCGTTGGTGGCCTTGCGGTTGGGCCTGTTCGGACGTTAGTCTAAGCTCCTGCGGGAATAGGGGAATGGACCGGTGAACCGGATATTGCTCGGAGGGTTGGTGGCGCTCGCGCTGGTCGGGCTTGGCGCCTTTTGGTGGCAGGGTAGGGCGCAGATCGAGCGCGGCGCGCCGCCGCCGGCACCGATCGAGACCACCGATCCCTTGCCCGAGATACCGGTCTCGGACCCGGGCGACATGGTTGGCCCGGCGCCGCCAACGGCGACCGAGCTCACCAGGGAACAGCGCCGTTTCTTTCGCTATGATCGCAACCGTGACTGGCGAATAACGCGAACCGAAATGCTCTCGACCCGGTCCGATGGATTCCGGAAGCTCGACAAGGACGGCAACAACCTTCTCGATTTCGAGGAGTGGGCCGTGGCGACGGTCGACAAATTCGAGGGCGCCGACGCCGATGGCGACAATCAGCTCACGCCGGGTGAATTCGCAACCACTGCGCCCAAGCGGAGGAAGACGCGTCGCTGCGCTTGTTAGGCCGGAATGGCTTCCATCCCCGCCAGCCACTCGCCGAAATCGGCCTTGGCGCGGTTG
>CAMYIQ010000288.1 GCA_947258465.1 uncultured Erythrobacter sp. | reverse complement strand
GCCAAATAGGATTTCGCGAGCAGGATTCGCGGCTTCTCCCGCGCAACATCGTCGGTTACATTTTGTAGCAGACCTCTCAGATATCCGATTCCGCCGAACAGGATCAGGTCCCAGCCCCCAGCATTTTCCACCAGTTGCGCACACCGACCGACATCGCCGGACAGTTTGGCATGTCGTACCGCCTCGGCCATTTCACCGTGGACCTCATACCAGTGGGAGGCCTTGCGATGCACCTCGACGAGAGCTTCCTGGCCGAAACGGCGCGAGAATTCGTTCTGCAAGAACTCGCCGAACAAATGATGGTACCGAAACGCTGGCCCCTTTTCGGATACGGGCACAACCAGCGTGCTCAACGCTTCCAATCGCGACATCAGTTCGTCGGCATTTTCAATATCGCAGATTTCCGACGCAAGCCCCGGATTGAATGTTTCCAAAACCGACGTGAAATAGAGGAATCTCTGCAGTTCGGGATCGACGCGGCTCACCACCTGCTCCGCCAGATAGGAGGCAAGATGCCCGGAATCGCCATGGAAATCGCGCAGCTCCTCCTCGTTCGGCGATCTCGTCGCCGCCAGCCTGGCGAGCTGTACGGCAACCGGCCAGCCTTCGGTGCGATCGAACAGCAAATCGATGACCTGTTGATCGGTAATCTGGGGGAACAGGCTCGCCAATTCGTTCTTGGTGAACTTCAGTTCGGCGGTCCCGATTTCCTCCGCCCTGCCCGCGGCCAGCAGCCCGGCGATCTCGAAAGGCATCGGATTCCTGGTTGTGATCAGGATTGTCAGCCTGCCGGTGCGGGCATCGATCAGCTTCTTGAGCAGTTCGTCGACCCTCGGAGATTGCACACGGTGGTAATCGTCGAGAACCAGGACGGCAGACACGTCCGACTGGAGCAACGCCTCGACGAGGGAATTGATCGCGGTGGAAAGGCTGCCCGCGAGAAAGCCCTCCTCGGCTCCTGTTTCGAGCCCTTGCAGGCGCATGCCGGCGTTTGACAGCGAGGCGATCAGATAGGACACGAACTGCGCTGGCTCACTGTCCGATTCATCCAGCGATAGCCAGGCGACACGCAGACCCTCGTCCCTTTTCGCACGGCACCATTCGGCCGCGGCAGTCGATTTGGCATATCCCGCCGGCCCCACCAGGATCGCCAGGTCCAAATCCAGCCAATGATCCATCAGCGCGAACAATGCGGGGCGATTGATCAATCGCGGATTTCGCTTCGGCATGTCGAGCTTGGACCGAACTATCCAATGCCGATTGGTTTTTTTGGATTCCGGTTTTGTCATTTCAGTCGCACCTCAGCGCACTTCGAGGCGAATTGGCAATCGCATCGTGTTCTCGGCCTCCCCAACCGGGTCGGTCCGGGTCTTACCGACACCGTGCATCTTCGTCGGAATATTCTCAAGAAACTCCCGATACGCTGCCCTGCCCCAAAATGAACCTTTTGGAGGCGCCGGTTGGAAAGCGGCGCCGGGAGCCGCTGTCGCAGCCGGCCCGGAATGTCAGCTGCTCTCGGGCCGGTCCGAAGGACGATAGACTATCGTGGCGACCAAGCCTGTCGCCGCATTTTCGAGATGCAGCGCCACGCCTATTGCCTCGGCGATTTCGCGGGCGATCGCCAAGCCGAGACCGGCGCCCGGCTTGCTCGTATCGAAGCGCGATCCCAGAACAAACGCTTGGTCCATATTTTCGGGTTCGATGCCCGGACCATCGTCGCTAATCCTCGCCACAACGGCGCCGTCTTCGTCGCTGTCGAACACCAGCCGGACTTCGTGACGCGCCCACTTTCCGGCATTGTCCAGAAGAATGGAGAGCAACTCCGCATAGTCTACCGCGTCCACCGGAATGGTCAGCCGGTTGCATTCGGCCGCGTTCATGGCGAAGCGTTTGGTCGGGTGCAGGCGTTCCATGGCGCGCAGAATGGGTTCTGCAACATCGGGTATGCGGGTTGGACGCGCAGCATGGGGCTGGCCCGAAGACGATCGCGCCCGGGCAAGCTGATAGGCGATCTGCTGCTCCATCGCGCCGCTTTGTTCCAGAAGGACCTGGGCCGCTTGCGAACATTCCGGGTTGTCGGCGAGGCGCTCTGCTTCGTCTGTGATAATGGTCAGCGGAGTGCGCAGCGAATGCGCGAGGTTGCCCGCCTGGACACGCGCCCGGGCGATCATGTCCGCGTTTTGCCGAATATATGCATTGAGATCGGCAACGAGCGGTGCGATCTCGGCCGGGTAGTCTCCCTCGAGTTTTTCCGCGTCACCTTGCCGCAAGCGGGCAATAGCTCGGGCAAGCCGGTCGAGGGGGTGCAAGCCGAAACCGATTATCGCAAGGCCGGTTGCGAGCAAGAGACTGCCGAGCCCCGCAAGCCATATGGTGAGGTGCCCCGTGAAGCCGTCGATAAGCCGGTCGAGTTCGCTCTGATCGGTCGCAATGACATAACGGATCATCTGGCCAGACGGACCTTTCTCGACGAAGCCATATGTGATTGCCAGCCCGGTCGGGCCATTGTCGAGCGTGTGCAGGATTTCGGAAGAGTGGGCTATGCGTTCGTCGAGAGTGCCTTTGGTCATCGAGCTGGATCGCAGGGGCTTCCGGCCGTCGACACTGATTTGCCAGTAGAAGCCGGACAATGGCTCCTCAAAACGAGGATCCGAAAGGGGGCGGCTCAACCGGATTTCGCCTTGACTATCCAACACGGCCAGCCTGGCGAGTTCACGCACGTGGACTTCGAGTTCTTCGTGATAGGACCGTTCAACATGAGCGGTGAAGATTCCGACAGCCGAAAACCAGATCGCGCCAATCCCCAGCGTCACCCAGACTGTGATTGCGAGCAGGAAGCGCAGCCGCAGACTGCCGGGGACGAGCCGTTTTTTCATTTCTCGAACCTGTAGCCCATGCCCCTGAGAGTGACGATTCGATCGCGCCCGATCTTGCGCCGCAGGCGGCCGATCAGGACCTCAACCGTGTTGGGTTCACGTTCGTGTCCAAGTTCATATAGATCGTCGAGGATTGTGCCTTGCGACATCACTTGGCCCGCCCGGCGCATGAACAGGTGCAACAGCTTGAATTCCTGCTTGCTCAGGGACAATGGCTGGCCAGCCTGCTCGACCAGACGCGTCAGCGGGTCGAGAGCGAGATCGCCCATTTCGATAACGTTGCTGCGCTTACCCTGCTGGCGCCGGAACAAGGCGTTGAGCCGAGCGAGCAATTCTTCGAACCGGACCGGCTTTACAACGAAATCATCTGCTCCCGCATTCAGCCCTTCGACCTTGTCCTGCCAGCTTCCCCGCGCCGTGAGAATCAGGACCGATGTATCGATACGCCGGTCTCGCCAATGCCTGAGGAGTTCGATCCCGTCTCCATCCGGCAACCCCAGATCGAGTATCACCGCAGCCATCTGGTCGACATCGGGCCAATCCTCAGCCTCGCTCCGGCTTCGCGCAACTTCAACCGCGAAATCGGCGCCGCGCAGACGTTCGCCGAGGCGCCGACCGAGTTCGGGATCGTCTTCGACAAGGAGCAGGCGCATCGAACAAGCCTCGCAATGGCACGCTGGCGGACTGCCATCGAATATGGTTCTCGAAACTGACAACAAGCTGCCAAACTGACAAGTTGCTGTCAGCTTGGTGCGTCATTTTCGGGGAATGATTGCTCGATCTCTCGTTACTCTCGGGTTCGCCACCAGCCTGATCGGGCTGTCCGCATGCACGGACCCTGCTCCGCCAGATGCAGCAGATACGCCCGGGGCCGATCCGCTATCGGGTCTCGCGATCGAAACGGCTTTGGCCCAGGAGGTGGCCCAGGTGCCGATCGGTAGCGCACCCGGCACCGTTACTTTCCCGCCCGACGCGCGCGTTGCCGTAACAGTGCCGTTTTCCGGCGCTGCGGTGCGGGTCTATGTGATCGAAGGCCAAGCGGTGCGCCGCGGCCAGCCCTTGGCACTCGTGCGGGCTGCGGAACCTGTCCAGATTCGCGGCCAACTAACAAGGGCGCAATCCGCGCTCGGGCTCGCCGAGGCGCGCGCGCAGCGACTGACGCAATTGGCCGATGAGGGGATCATAGCGTCGGCCCGGGCCGACGAAGCGAATGCGGAGCTGGCGCAGGCTCGCGCCAGCCTCGCCGAACAGCGGCGGCTGGCCTCCCTGGCCGGCGTCGGCCCGGATGGCACCATGACGCTGAGCGCGCCGATCTCGGGCCGTGTCGCGTATG
>CAMYIQ010000287.1 GCA_947258465.1 uncultured Erythrobacter sp. | reverse complement strand
CCCGGTGGCGCAGAAGCCCGCACCGAAGAAGAAGGCCGTTCCGGCCGGCGAGACGCCGCAGGAACGTGTTGCCCGCCTTCAGCGCGAGGCCGAGGAAGAGCGTCTGCGTCTTGCCGAGGAAGCGCGCAAGCGTGAGGAAGAGCAGGCTCGCAAGGCTGCCGAAGACGAGAAGAAGCGCGCCGAGGAAAACCGCAAGGCCGAGGAAGACGCTGCCAAGCAGGCTGCCGAGCAGGCCAAGAAGGCCGAGGAAGCGCCCAAGGAAGCACCTCGGGAAAAAGCCGTTGCCGCGGAAGAAGCGCCCGCCAAACAGCCGGAGAAACAGAGCGGTACGCCGGCGCCTGCCCCGCGTCGCTTCACACCCGTCGCGCGTCCAGAGCCCAAGAAGCCGGAGCGCAAGAAAAAGGAAGAAAAGCCCGCGCGCGGAGCGGAGAAGGCCGACAAGCGCCGTGCCGGCAAGCTTTCGGTCAAGAAAGCACTCAACGAGGACGAAGGCCGCCGCGCGCGCAGCCTCGCCGCGCTCAAGCGTGCGCGTGAGAAGGAGCGCCGCATGCAGGGCGGCGGCTCCAGCAAACCGCGTGAAAAGCAGGTGCGCGACGTGGTCGTTCCCGAGGCGATCACGGTTGGCGAACTGGCCAAGCGTATGGGCGAGAAGGGGGCCGACCTCGTCAAGGAGCTCTTCAATCTCGACATGATGGTCACCGTCAACCAGACGATCGACCAGGACACGGCGGAACTGCTCGTCGATCAGTTCGGCCACAATATCGAGAAGGTCTCCGAGGCCGATGTCGATATCGCCGCCGAAGAAGATGTCGATCCGGAAGAAACGCTGAAGCCGCGTCCGCCCGTCGTTACCATCATGGGCCATGTCGATCACGGCAAGACCAGTCTGCTCGACGCGCTGCGCGGCGCCAATGTCGTGAAGGGCGAAGCAGGCGGCATTACGCAGCACATCGGCAGCTATCAGGTGAAGACGAAGGGCGGCGATCTGGTCACCTTCCTCGATACGCCGGGCCACGCCGCCTTTACCGAGATGCGTCAGCGCGGTGCCAACGTCACCGATATCGTGGTGCTGGTTGTGGCCGCCGACGATGGCATTATGCCGCAGACGATCGAGGCGATCAATCACACCAAGGCCGCGGGCGTCCCGATGATCGTGGCGATCAACAAGATGGACAAGCCCGAAGCCAATCCGGACAATATCCGCACGCGCTTGCTCGAACACGAAGTGATCGTCGAGAAAATGTCGGGCGACGTCCAGGACGTCGAAATTTCGGCCAAGACCAAGGCCGGTCTCGACGAACTGCTCGAAAAGATCGCGCTGCAGGCCGAATTGCTCGAACTGAAAGCCAATCCCGACCGGATGGCCGAAGCGACCGTCATCGAAGCGCAGCTCGACAAAGGCCGTGGCCCGGTCGCCACCGTGCTTATCACGCGCGGTACTCTGGAACGGGGCAATACCTTCGTCGTGGGCACCGAGAGCGGCCGCGTCCGCGCGATCGTCAACGATCAGGGCAAGCAGATCAAGAAGGCCGGGCCGTCGATGCCGGTCGAAGTCCTCGGTCTTGGCGGTGTGCCGTCTGCCGGTGACGTGCTGACCGTGGTCGAGAACGAGCAGCGCGCCCGCGAAGTGGCCGAATATCGTCAGGAGAAGGCGACCGAGAAGCGCACCGCGCTTGCCCCGACCAGCTTCGATACGATGTTCAACAACCTCGCCGCCAATGTGATCGAATTCCCCGTTCTGGTGAAGGCCGATGTGCAGGGCAGCGTCGAGGCGATCACCACCGCGTTGCACAACCTCTCGAACGACGACATCAAGGTCCGCGTGCTGCATGCAGGCGTGGGCGCGATCACCGAAAGCGACGTGTCGCTGGCATCGGCTTCGAATGCGCCGATCATCGGTTTCAACGTCCGTCCCAATGCCAAGGCACGCGAGCTGGTGAAGCGCGACGGTGTAGAGATGAAGTATTACGACGTCATCTATCACCTGACCGAGGAAATCGCGAAGGAGATGGCGGGCGAGCTGGGTCCGGAGCGGATCGAGAACGTCGTCGGTCGTGCCGCGGTCAAGGAAGTGTTCCGTTCGGGCAAGAAGGACAAGGCCGCCGGCCTGCTGGTCGAGGAAGGTGTTATCCGCAAGGGGCTGCATGCACGCCTTACGCGCGAGGATGTCATCGTCTCGGCCACCACCATCGCCTCGCTGCGCCGGTTCAAGGACGATGTGGACGAAGTCCGCGCAGGCCTCGAATGCGGTGTGGTGCTTGCCGATACGAACGACATCAAGCCGGGCGACCAGCTCGAAGTCTTCGAAGTCGAGGAGCGTGAACGCACGCTGTAAGCGGGGGCTGAAGACGTATGGCGAGGATCTACGAACGCAGGCGCTCGCCTTCGTCCGAGCTGATGGGCAGCGAGTTCGTCTCTTTCGACGCAGAGAAGGGCGAACTCACCTGCCGCTACACCCCGCCGCCAAGCTTCACTTCCCCGCGCGGCGCGGTGCAGGGCGGGCTGATCGCCGGTTTTCTGGACGAGGTGATGGGCGGTGCGTTGTTGGCTGTGACCGAGGCGCGATTTGGTGAGGCCGAACAGCGCCTGCCGCTCAATCTCGATATGAACCTTACCTACCTGCGCATGGTCCCGATGGAAACGATCACCGCCAAGGGGCGCGTGGTGAAAATGGGCAAGCGGGTGGCCTTCCTCGAGGGCGAATTGCTCGACAAAGACGGTAACCTCCTCGCGCGCGCAACCTCCAGCGCGATTCCCACGCCCATACCCGGAGTGAACGATTGATGATTTCCGAACAGGCGCTGGCCGCGCCGCACGCATCGACGATGGGCGTCGAATTCGATCGGTTCGACAAGGAGCGCGAAGAGATAACCTTGCGCTTTTGCGCGCCGGAAAGCTTCGTCACGCCGCGCGGCAGCGTGCAGGGCGGCCTGGTCGCTGGATTTCTCGACGAGGTCATGGGCTGGGCGCATGTCTGGGCGACTGACCAGGCCGAAGCGCCGCTCAATCTCGAAATCTCGATGAGCTTGCTCAAACCGGTGATGGCAGGGCCGCTGATCGGCAAGGGCCGCGTGATACGGCGCGGGCGCAAGGTGATCTTCCTCGAAGGGGAGCTGTTCGACGAGGCGGGGAAACTGCTCGCCCGGGCGACCAGCACCGCCATTCCCACACCGCGACCGACAGGAAACACGTGATGGCCAGGCACCAGCATTCCACGCCCGAACAGCAATCCGTCCGCGTCCTCAAGGTGGGCGAGCGCGTGCGGCACATTCTGTCCGAACTGCTCGCGCGCGGCGAAGCGCATGACGATGTGCTTTCGGCCAGCAATATCGCGGTGACCGAGGTGCGCATGACGCCTGACCTGCGCAATGCGAAAGCCTATGTGAAGCCGCTGCTGGGCGAGGACGAGGCCGTGGTGCTCAAGGCCCTGCGAAGCAATACGGCTTTTTTCCAGAAAGAGGTCGCCCAGCGTCTCGGCCTCAAATTCGCGCCGCGGCTCAATTTCCAGCCCGACGAGAGCTTCGATGAGGCGGACCGGATCGAGAAGCTTCTGAGCGATCCCAAGGTCGTGCGCGACCTCGACGACGAGGACTGATCAGCCCGCCGATGCGGGCGCCGTCGCCGCAGTCGGCGCCTCCATGAACACCTCGGCACCCGGCCCCAGCGGCAGGTCGAGCACCACCCAGCCGATCGTCATGGCGAGACCCGCAATCAGCAGGCCGACCGAATAGGGCAGCATGGTCGCGGCCAGACTGCCGAGTCCGAAGTCTTTCTGCCAGCGTTGACAGAAGATCAGGATCAGCGGGAAATAGACCATCAGCGGGGTGATGATATTGGTCGCCCCGTCACCCACACGATAGGCAGCGGTCGCCATTTCGGGCGTGATACCCAGCAGCATCAGCATCGGCACCAACACGGGCGAAAGCAGCGCCCACTTGGCGCTGGCCGAGCCGACGAAGATGTTGAGCAGGGCCGAAACCACGATGATCGCGGCGAGCAGTGCCCAGGCGGGTAAACCGCTATTGCCGAGGAAATCGGCGCCATTGACCGCGAGGATCAGGCCGAGATTCGACCAGGCGAACATGGCGACGAAATGCGCCGCCGCGAAGGCAAGCACCAGGTAGTAGGCGAGGTCTTCCATCGCCCCGGCCATCATCTTCACCAGCCCGCGATGGTCTTCGATCGTGCCTGCCGCCTTGCCGTAAGCCCAGCCCGCGAGGAGGAACAGCAGGAAAAATCCGGCGACGAGGCTCTGATAGAAGGGCGTCAGCCGTGCCTCGGGCGATGCCTCCTCGTCGATCAGCGGCGTGCCCGGGCCGAGCGTGAAGAACAGCCACAGGCCGATCACGAACAGAACGGCAAGCCCGGCCCGGCGCAGACCCTTGCGCTCGCCTTCGGTCAGTTCACGGTCGCCATCGGCCACTTCGCCCTGCTGTTCGGGCGAGACGGCCTTGCCCGCCATTGCCGGGCTCCACGTACCGAGGCGCGGTTCGATGATCGTATCGGTCACCCACCAGATGACCGGCAGGAAGACGAAGGTCATGGCGGCAATGAAATACCAATTGCCCGCAATATTGGCAGTGAAGTCTCCGAAGACGGTTTCTACCGCGGCTTCGGTGATCCCGAACAGCAGCGCATCGAGCTGGCCGGGCAGGAGGTTGGCGGAAAAGCCACCCGAAACGCCCGCGAAGGCTGCCGCGATGCCCGCAACCGGATGGCGGCCCGCAGCATGAAAGATGATCCCCGCCAGCGGGATCAACACCACATAGGCGGCGTCGGCGGCCAAATTGCCCATCATCCCGACCAGCGTAACGATCGGGGTCAGCAGGAATGTCGGCGCATTGCGCACGCCGGCGCGCATGGCGGTGCCGAACAGTCCGGCGCGCTCGGCCACACCGGCGCCCAGCATCACCACCAGCACGTATCCGAGCGGATGGAAATGGGTAAAGGTTGCGGGCATGTCGACCCACAGCCGCTGGATATTCTCCGCACTCAGCAGGCTGACCGCGCTGATAATTGTCGCCGCGCCCGTATCGGGATCGATTTCGGTGGGATGGGCTGCCGATAGTCCGGCAAGGCTGGCGAGCACGGAAACCACGACCAGGATCGCGATCAGCCAGAAGAACAAGAAGACCGGATCGGGCAGCTTGTTGCCGCTTCGTTCGATCCAGCCGAGAATTCCGTTCTGTGCCCTACCAGCCGTTTCCGCCATCGCCATGTCTCTGCCTGTTTTCCGGACGTCTTCGCAGGCGCTACCAT
>CAMYIQ010000286.1 GCA_947258465.1 uncultured Erythrobacter sp. | reverse complement strand
GGCTGGGTTTCGACGAGGTTTTCGAGTTCGTCCTGGCTCGAGCATTTCACCAGCAGACAGATATGCGGCGTACCGTGGTGCCGATCGGAGAAATAAGCGAAGAACTTCCCCGATTTTTCGGTTCCCACGCGGAAGCCCGGCGCGCCGTGGCTCTCGCGCTCATGTGTCCGGGGCAGGGTGAGCGCGTATTCGCGAACGCGTTCCAACAGCCAGTCCGGATCGTTCCCGCGAGAGACGTAGTCCGAGAGCACGCGCGAATAGAGCTGATGTTCGGCCACGCGGACACGGCTGGCGAGCTTTTCCGCAGAATCGTTCGGCCAGATTGCGACCTCGACCTGGCCCAATGCCTCGCCCGCATCGAGTTCCTCGGTGACCAGATGGACGGTTGCGCCGGCATGACTGTCGCCCGCCTGGATCGCGCGAGCATGGGTGTCGAGGCCGGGATATTTGGGCAAGAGCGAGGGATGGATGTTGAGTATCCGCCCGTCCCAGCGCTTGACCAATTCCGGCGTCAGGATGCGCATGTAACCCGCCAGTACGATGTATTGGGCGTTCGCATCGAGCACAGCCCGCTCCATCGCCGCGTCATGCTCCGCGCGGGCGGTGCCTCTGTGCGAGAGGGAAAAGGTCGAAACACCCTCTGCCTCGGCCAGCGCCAGGGCCTCCGCTTCCGGGTCATTGGCGGCGACAAGCACGATCTCGTAGGCGGCGCCGGGTAGGCGGCTGGCATAAAGCAAGGCCGCCATATTCGTCCCCTTGCCGGATACGAAGATGGCGACCTTGGCCTTATCGGGGCCTGGATCAGGCAATGTGGGTCGCCGACCAGCCCTCGCGCGCGGCCCAGGTTCCGGCGGAACCGCGTACGGTGCAGCCCTTTTCCCCTTCCGCGATCCGGCCGATCGCCAGCACCGTTTCGCCTGCCTCCTCGAGGCGGCTGCGCACGATCTCGGCGTTGGCGGGCTCGACCGCGAGAACCATGCCGACGCCGCAATTGAACGTGCGCGCCATTTCACCCGGTTCGATATTTCCCTGGGCCTGCAGGAAGGCCATCAGGCCGGGTTGCTCCCAGCCATCGGCATCGACCTCGGCATGCGCGCCTTCGGGCAGAACGCGGGGGATATTCTCCAGCAGACCGCCGCCGGTGATATGCGCCAGCGCATCGATCAGCCCGTCGCGCACGACCGGCAGGAGGCTCTTCACATAGATTCGGGTAGGCTCGATCAGCGCATCGATCAGCAGCCGATCACGGTCGAACAGGGCCGGACGGTCGAGCTTCCAGGCCTTGTCCGCCGCCAGCTTGCGGACCAGCGAATAGCCGTTCGAATGGACCCCCGAACTGGCGAGGCCGAGCAGAACGTGTCCCGGAGCCACACGCTCGCCGGTCAATTGCTCGCCGCGTTCGACCGCGCCGACGCAGAAGCCGGCGAGGTCGTAATCCCCCTCGGCGTACATGCCGGGCATTTCCGCGGTCTCGCCGCCAATCAGCGCGCAGCCTGCTTGCTGGCAGCCCCGTGCGATGCCCGCGATCACGCGCTCGGCAACGCCGTTTTCCAGCTTGCCGGTGGCGAAATAATCGAGAAAGAACAATGGCTCGGCGCCCTGGACGATCAGATCGTTGACGCACATGGCCACGAGATCGATCCCGACAGTATCATGTTTGTCGCTGTCGATGGCGAGCTTGAGTTTGGTGCCGACGCCGTCATTGCCTGCGACCAGCAACGGGTCCTCGTAGCCTGCGGCCTTGGGATCGAAAAACCCGCCGAACCCGCCGATCTCGCCGTCCGCACCGGGGCGCATGGTGGCCTTTACCAGCGGGCCGATCGCCTTGACGAGCGCATTGCCCGCCTCGATCGAGACCCCCGCCTGTTCATAGGTGTAGGACGGCGTATTCTGGCGCGGTTCGTCACTCATCCCACCCGCCTTACGCATTCGCGCTTGGATTTCCAGTTGCCTTTCGGCAAAAGGCGCCCTGTTTTCCCCATGAGCCATACCATTCCCTTCCATCCAGCCTTTCGTCGCCCCGTAGTTCTGGCGCTGGCACTTGCCCTGTTCGGCGTGCTGGGCATGGCGGTATTGGCCCAGGTCGGCGGCGAGCGCGGGATCGCGCCTGTCGCCTCGACCAGCGACATTCAGGTCTCGGGCATAGAGGTGGACGTGAGCGCGGATAGCGGGACGGAGGCGCGCGCACAGGCATGGGAAGAAGCGCAGCGCAAAGCCTGGGAAAAGCTGGATGGGCCACAACTGAGCGATTCGCAGATTGAAGGTCTTGTTTCCGCCATCGTGATCGAGCGCGAACGGCTTGGGCCGAAGCGCTATATCGCCACGCTCGGGGTCGTGTTCGATCGCCAGCGCGCCTCGCGCTATCTGGGATCGGAAGGCGAAGCCCGGCGGTCGGCCCCGATGCTGCTGCTTCCGGTCACGGTCTCGGCCGGTACCCAGATGATCTATGAACGGCGCAACCCCTGGCAACGAGCCTGGGCCGAATATCAGGCGGGGCAAAGCCGGATCGATTACGTAAGGCCGACGGGGGCGGGGGGCGATTCGCTTCTTCTCACCTACGGTCAGACCGGGCGCCGCAGCCGGACCTGGTGGCGCAATGCGCTCGACCAGTTCGGTGCAGCGGATGTGCTCATCCCTATCGCCAATTTGCGCTATACCTATCCCGGCGGCCCGATCGAAGGGACGTTCACTGCCCGCTACGGTCCCGACAACACATTTCTCGACGGATTCGATATGACCGCCGCGTCGCCTGCCGAACTGCCGGTGATGCTCGAACGGGCGGTCGTCCGGTTCGATCGCATCTTCGAACTCGCCCTTGCGGATGGAAAGCTGCGTCCCGACCCCACGCTCAATATCGGCACGCCCGAGCTGGATCCAGCACTCCAGCGACTGCTCGAGCTGGGCCGCGCCTTGCGTGCGCAGGAACAGGCGGCGGCTGCCGCGTCGGAACCGACCGCCGAAAGCGGGGACGCGATCACCGCAGCGCCGGTCCGCACGCCGCCTCCCGAAGGGTCGGTCGCGCTCTATACCGTCCAGGTTGTCACGCCCGACGCCGCTGCATTCGATGGTGCGGTCAGCGCGGTGAGGGGGACGCCCGGTGTCCGCAGCACCGGCATCCGCAGCACCGCGATCGGCGGGACTTCGGTGATGACGGTGAGCTATTCAGGGTCGATCGGGCAATTGGCCGAAGCCCTGCGCGCGCGCGGTTTCACCGTCACCCAAGGCAGCAACGCGCTCGCCATCAGCCGCTGAGACGCGAAAGCGATGGCCTCGCAAATCGCTCTCCCGCTGAGTCCCGCCGGTTCGGGGCAACCGGCAAGTATAGTCATCGGATCGAGCAACCGCGCGGTTGCCGAAGCGCTCGGCGCGCCGGAGAACTGGCCGTTTCGCACCGCGATTCTCCACGGCCCTCCGCGATCGGGTAAATCGCTGTTTGCACGCTGGTTCGCCGGACATCATCCCGACGCCGTGATCGATGGCGTCGCCGACCTCGACGAGACCGAGATATTCCATCGCTGGAACCGCGCGCAGGAGAGCGGGCTCCCGCTGCTGCTGGTGGTCGATGGGGAACGGTGGGCCATTACGCTTCCCGATCTGCGCAGCCGAATGGGCGCGGCCTTGCAGCTCCAGATCGCCCCCCCCGATGATAGGTTGGCAGCGGATCTGATGCTCTCCCATGCAGCCCAGCGAGGTCTTGCTCTGGGCGACGGCGCACCCGCTTATCTCATTCCGCGAATGGAGCGCAGCTACGCCGCGATAGAGAAAATCGTCGCCGAAATCGACCGGCTCAGCCTTGAACGGCAGGTTCCGGCAACCCTATCTATCTGGCGGGACGCGCTGGAGGCGGTGCAGGGGCCGGATCAGGGCCGCTTGCTTTAATCGCCCCCAAATGGGAGAATAGCCCAATGTTCGAACGGCTTGCCGCCTATCTCGACAGCGTGAAGGCACGCGATCCGGCCCCTCGCAGCCGCTGGGAGGTGCTGACCTATCCCGGTGTGTGGGCGGTCTTCTATCATCGTATCGCACATTGGCTGTTCGAGGCCGAACTGTTCTTCCTCGCGCGGCTAGTCAATCACTGGAGCCGCTGGCTGACCGCGATCGACATTCATCCCGGCGCCAAGATCGGCAAGAACTTGTTCATCGATCACGGCTTTTCGGTCATCGGCGAAACCGCCGAAATCGGCGACAACGTGACCATCTACCAATGCGTGACGCTGGGCGGCACCAACCCGACCAATGGCAAGGGCGGCAAGCGCCACCCGACTATCTCGGACGAGGTCATCATCGGTTCGGGTGCACAGGTCATCGGGCCGATCACCATCGGCCGCCGCGCACGCATCGGGGCCAATGCCGTCGTCACCGACGAAGTGCCCGAAGGGGCAACCATGATAGGCCTCAAGGCCCGCAGCACACTGGTTCCGGCGGAAGAATGGGTGAAGGAGTTCATCCCCTATGGCACGCCTTGCGACGATCCGTGCGAGCCGAGCCGCGATTGTATCGAAAAGCTGGAAGGCGAGCTGAAATCGCTCCGCAGCGAAATCGAAGCATTGCGTGCCGAACGCGAACCGGCGCGGCGCAGCGGGACCGAGGATTGATGAGCTTTCTCGGCGAGACGGTCGTCGCATTCCCGGGTCGCAAACCGCAGCAGATCGGCTTCGGTCGCGACGAGCTGACCCGTATTCTCGATCTCTACGGGCGCATGGTCGCCGCTGGTCAGTGGCGCGACTACGCGATGGATTTTACCAGAGATTTTGCGGTCTTCGCTGCCTTTCGCCGCGCCGCCGAACGTCCGCAGGCGCGGATCGAAAAACGCCCGGCCCTACGCAACAAGCAGGGCATGTGGACGCTGTTCGGCGAACATGGCCAGGTGCTCAAACGCGGCCACGAGCTACCCGGCGTGATCGCCCCGGTCGAACGCAGCCTGCTCAAGGCGATCGATCAGTAGCTCCACGAAAAAGGGCCCGTGCCGCAGCACGAGCCCCATTTTACGAACCATATCCGGCAGTTCAGCCGCGCGCGCTGCCCGGCCCGGTGCCGGTGACCTTCTGCATCGCGGTCAGGATCGCACCCGACTGCTCGCTACCCGATTGCGGGGCCTTAAGGTTCGAGAATTCGCTGATCTTGTCCCAATTGGCGGCAAAGCCTTCGACCGTACGGTCTTCGTCCTTGAGCCACACGGCGTCGTTCATAACGGTCCAGGCGCTATGGAAGCCGCCTGCGCCCGCGCCGACAATGGCGTTGGTCGGCGCATCTTCGCTGACGAGGAAGAGCGCGGCCGGGACGACGTTCACCGGATCGAACAGCTTGAAGGCTTCTTCGGGGAACAGGTCTTCGGTCATGCGCGTGCCCGCGACCGGCGAAATCGTGTTCACCTTGATGTTGTACTTCGCGCCTTCGAGCTGAAGCGTCTTGGTGAGACCCGCGAGGCCGAGCTTGGCGGCGCCGTAATTGGCCTGGCCGAAATTGCCGAACAGGCCGGTCGATGATGCGGTCATGAGGATGCGGCCATAGGCCTGCTCGCGCATGGTTTCCCAGGCGGCCTTGGCGACATTGGCCGAACCGTTGAGGTGGACGTCGACGACGAATTCGAAATCGTCCATCGTCATCTTGGCGAAGGTCTTGTCGCGCAGCACGCCCGCATTGTTGATGACGACATGCACGCCGCCCCACTTTTGCTTGGCGTCGGCGACCATCTTTTCCATCTGCTCGAATTCGGTGACCGAGCCGCCATTCGATACGGCTTCGCCGCCGGCCTTCTCGATTTCCTCGACAACCTGCAGCGCCATGTCCGAATGGCCGGTGCCGTCGCGCGCACCGCCGAGGTCGTTGACCACGACCTTCGCGCCGCGGCGGGCAAGTTCGAGCGCGTATTCGCGGCCCAGACCGCCGCCGGCGCCGGTGACGATAGCTACCTTGTCCTTGAAATCGATGCTCATGGGGCTGCTCCTGCTTTATCGTTTACGTAAAGGTCAATCGGCGCGTGAGGTGGCACGTTCCCTTCGCACTTGCAACACCGGGTATGGTGGGCCGCGATTCCGTAGCGGCGGGCCGTTCAGCTCAGTCGGCCCAGCGCGGGGATCAGCTCTGCCAGCGAATCGATTTCCGCATCCGCGCCCAGTTCCCCGCGCGGCTTGTCGCAATAGCCGTAACGCGCACCGATGACCGGGACGTCCGCAGCGCGTGCCGCCTTGACGTCATACGAACTGTCGCCGACGAAGGCGAAGCTGCCGCCGCCGCCACGTTCGATCGCTTCGAATATCGGGTCTGGTGCGGGCTTGGCGCGTCCCTTGCCCATCGTATCGCCGCCGATGATCGCGACGAAATGCTCGGCGAGGTCGAGCGTTTCGAGGATCTGGCGGGCGAAGCTCTCGAATTTGTTGGTCACCACCGCCATCGCGATCTTGCGCCCGGCAAGCTCGGCCAGCACGTCGCGCGCATGCGGATAGGGCTGCGTGTGCACCGCATTGTTTTCGGAGTAATAGGCGAGCATCCGCTTGTAGAGCTGGCGAAATTCCTCGTCCGGCAGTCCGCCCTGCTCGTCCACCGCACGCCTGAGCATGATCTTGGCTCCGCCGCCGATCAGGTCGCTCGCATGGTCGGCCGGTACCGGGTCGAACCCGCCCAGATCGAGAGCGTGATTGACGGCCGCACCGAGATCGCGGTGCGTTTCGAGCAGGGTTCCGTCGAGGTCGAAGCCGATAATGGCGAAAGGCAGGTCGGTCATGGGCGCAAGCGGTGAAGGATGGTCCTTCAAACTGCAAGCGATTGGTGGCAAGGCGCTTCACCATGAACACGAACCGTGATTTCGCCGCCATCATCCTTGCCGCGGGCAAGGGCACTCGCATGAAAAGCGACCTGCACAAGGTCCTGCACCCGATTGCGGGGCATCCCATGCTGCTGCACCTGCTCGACAGTTTTGCCGAGCTCGATCTCAAGCGCACCGTGGTCGTGGTCGGCGACAAGCGCGAACAGTTGGACGCGGCGCTGGCCGACCGGGGCGTGACAACCGCGCTTCAGGAACCGCAATTGGGCACGGCGCATGCGGCCCTGCAGGCACGTGCGGCGCTCGAAGGATTTTCGGGTCATATCCTGGTCTGCTTCGGCGACTGTCCGATGGTGCGCGCCGATACGGTGCGGCGCCTGATTGCGGCGCTGAACGAAGGGGCCAAGGTCGCGGTGCTCGGTTTCCGCCCCGCCGATCCGCTCGCCTATGGCCGCATCATCGCCGATGCGGACGGCACGGTTTCGAAAATGGTCGAATATAAGGACGCGAATGCCGAGGAGCGCGCTTGTGACCTGTGCAATTCGGGCCTGATCGTGGCGCATTCGGACGATATGTGGCCGCTGCTGGACGCGGTCGACAACGACAATGCGCAGGGCGAATATTATTTGCCCGATGTCGCCACCGGAGCGATCGCGCGCGGCGATCGGGTCAAGGTTATCGAGACGGATGCGGACGAGGTGGCAGGAATCAACTCGCGCGCCGAGCTCGCGACAGCCGAAGCCCAATGGCAGGCGCTTAAACGCGAGGAAGCAATGGCCGGCGGCGCATCGCTCAAGGCGCCCGAGACGGTGTTCTTCAGCTGGGACACCGAGCTGGGCCGCGATGTGACCGTCGAGCCCAATGTCGTCTTCGGCCCCGGTGTCAGCGTGGCGGATGGCGCCACCATTCGCGCGTTCAGCCATCTCGAAGGCGCGCGTGTCGGTGAAGGTTGCTCGGTCGGCCCTTACGCCCGTTTGCGTCCCGGCGCAGTGATGGAGAAAGACAGCAAGGTCGGCAATTTCGTCGAGATGAAGAAGACCACGCTGGGCGAAGGTGCCAAAGCGAACCACCTGACCTATCTCGGCGATGCCGAAGTGGGCGCGGGGGCCAATATCGGCGCGGGCACGATCACCTGCAATTACGACGGATACTTCAAATACAAGACCGTGATCGGCGAGCGAGCCTTCATCGGCTCGAACAGCGCGCTGATCGCCCCGGTGCGGATCGGCGCCGATGCAATCGTCGCCGCGGGCAGCGCGGTCAGCCGCGATGTCGGCGATGGCGACCTGCGCGTGGTGCGCGGCGATCAGGTGGTAAAACCCGGTTGGGCCGATCGCTTCCACGACGCGATGAAAAAGAAGAAGGCGGCGGAGAAGAAGGGCTGAGCAGGCCGGTTCCCGCTTGCTGGTTGTGCGCACGCCGGTTGGGACGCAAGGTCCAGCATCATCACCCGGTGCCGAAGGCAAAGAAGGGGCGTGTGACGGTACCGGTGCACCCGATCTGCCACCGTGCAATCCACGCCAATTTCAGCAATGCCGAACTGGCGCGGATAGGCGAAGATCGAGGAGCGCTGCTCGCCGACCCATCCATTGCGAAATTCGTGCGATGGGTGGCCGACAAGCCGCCCGATTTCCACGCACCGACCCGTAGGCCGCGCTGAGTTCGATCGTCAGTCGAGGAACTGGCCGCCCGCTTCGTTTACCGACGCCCAGCGAATGACCACTTCGTGTTCCTCGCCCGAGTAGATGAGACGATAGCCGCCACCGCAGGGCACACCGCGCGGAACCGTCAGCCGAAAGCCATCGCTCGAAACATCGACGA
Organism: uncultured Erythrobacter sp.; assembly: GCA_947258465.1. Classification (GTDB taxonomy): domain Bacteria; phylum Pseudomonadota; class Alphaproteobacteria; order Sphingomonadales; family Sphingomonadaceae; genus Qipengyuania. The sequence continues at coordinate 7,604 of CAMYIQ010000286.1, read as the reverse complement.
TCGTGCAGGCGACATCCTCTATACGCTCGCCTCGCAGAATGGCGGCCTCGCTAACGGCAATCCGGGGCTTATGGGCTAGGCTGGTCATTGTAGTTCGCATCTCCATGCGTGAAATCGTCGGATGCGACCCCTTCTCGCGCGGACATAGGCCGCGTCGATTGCCGAAGTGTTAAGTCGAGCACAGGCGGAGGGCGCCGATCCGGCTCCCCCCGCGACTCCTGTCAGTCCGCCAGCCGCTGGAGCAGATAGATCATCTGCAGTGCCTGGATCTTGGCGCGCTGTTCATTGTCGACGCCGCCCGAATGGCCACCAGTCATGTCCTCGAAGTAGAAATAGTCCTGCCCGAGTTCCTTGACGCGCGCCGCGCCCTTGCGGGCATGGGCGGGATGCGTCCTGTCGTCGGCGGTCGAGGCCCAGAAGAACGGGGCGGGATAATCCTTGCCTTCGAGCAGCTTCTGATAGGGTGAATAGGGCTCGATCCAGGCGCGCTGTTCGTCCACGCGCGGATCGCCATATTCGCCGGTCCACGAAGCGCCGCGCCCGATCAGATGATAGCGTAGCATGTCGAATAGCGGGATTTGCACGATCGCCGCGTTAAACAGCTCGGGCCGCTGGGTGAAGGCGGTGCCGACCAGCAGGCCGCCCTGACTGCCGCCCTGAATGCCCAGATGCTCGGCCGAGGTGATGCCGCGTGCGATCGCGTCTTCCGCGATGGCAATGAAATCGTCCCAGGTGCGCTGCTTGTTCTCGCGAATCGCGCTCTGGTGCCAGCCGGGGCCGAATTCGCCACCGCCGCGCATATTGCCGAGGATGTAGGCCCCGCCGCGCTCAAGCCAGATCTTGCCGATCGAACCGAGATAGGAAGGCAGGCGCGGGACCTGGAAGCCGCCATAGCCGGTCAGCAGCGTGGGATTGGTCCCGTCCATCACCATGCCCTTGGGCTTGACGAGGAAATAGGGAATTTTCGTCCCGTCGGCGCTGGTCGCCTCGAACTGTTCGACTTCCATGCCCTGCGCATCGAAATAGCTGGGCGAAGTCTTGATGATGTCGGGCGCGCCGCTGCCATCCGAATAATACAGCGTCGAGGGCGTCAAGAAATCCGTGACCGAATACATGATCTCGTCCGAGCTGTCGGACGCGGCAGCCACCCCCACGGTCGAATTGTCGGGCAGGTCGATTTCACTCGATACCCACTCTCCGTCGACATGATCGAATTTGAGCACGCGCCCGCGGACATTGTCCAGCAGGCTGACGTAAAGGCTTTCGCTGGTGTTCGCCGCCCCTTGTTTGGTCTGCTTGTCCTTAGGCGCCCAGACCAGCGTCTTGGCCGCGCCGTTGGGATCGGCCTTGAATTCCTCCAGATCGACCGAGACGAGCGCGTCGGCAGGGAAGGTCTGCCCCTGCGTTTCCCAGTCCACATCGGTCGAGAACAAGAGCTGCCCATCGATCAGACCATAGGGAGAAGCCTTGAGCGGAATGTCCAGCCGCAGCCATTCCCCATCATGCTGCCAGTGATATTCGGTCTCGTGGAAACTGACCGCGCGAAAGGCGTAATAGCCATGAGCAGTGCCCGTGTGATCGCGCAGCAGCGTGGCGCCCGACCATACGTCGGCTTCTTCGCCGCGCCAGATTTCCTGCGCGTCCTCGATCGATGTGCCGCGCTTCCAGATGCGCGTGGTGCGTGGATACTGGCTTTCCGTCAGGGTTCCTTCGCCGAAATCGCGGCTGACGAGCAGAGTGTCCTTGTCCACCCACTGGATGCCGCCCTGGCTCTTCTCGTCGAGCACGAACCCGTTCTCTACGAAACTCCCGGTCGCCATGTCGAATTCGCGCAGCACGGTGGCGTCCTCGCCTCCGTCGGACAGGGCGACCATGCACAGGCGCTCTTCGGGCGGCAGGCATTCATAGCCCTTGTAAACCCATTCGCGCCCTTCCGCCTCGGCCAGCGCGTCCACATCGAGCACGGTTTCCCATGTCGGGTTGTCGCTGCGGTAGCTTTCCAGCGTGGTACGACGCACCAGGCCGCGCGGGTTCTCTTTGTCCTGCCAAAAATTATACAGGCCATCCGGGCGGATCGAGACATAGGGAATGCGATCCTCGCTATCGTAGATCGCCAGCGCTTCGGCTTTGACCGCTTCGAAGCGCGGGTCTCCCGCGAGGAGGCCCATGGTTCGCTCGTTCTCGGCGCGGACCCAATCCAGCGCGCGATCGCTGCGGGCCTCCTCGAGCCAGATGTAACTGTCTTCCTCGGGGCCGGGAATGCCATTCTGCGCGGCGGCGGGCGTGGTGGGTGCAAGCGTCATGACGGCGGCCATGGCCAGCGCGGATGCGAGTTTCAAGGGCGTGTCTCCAGATTTGCTGTGAGACTATCTGCCGCCTGTTCGGGTTGGCCACAACCCCCTGTCGATCAACGGCTCCTGCTCACCAGATCGCGCCGCAACCAGACTTTCAGGCCGCGATCGTGGATGCGCTGTTCGGTGATGATGGTATAGCCTTGCGGCAGGGTAGTCCGGACATGACCGAGTACCTGTTCGTTCTGAATCGTAAAGGGGCGGTCGGCTGTCACGACCACTGGCGGGCGCGTGCCGAGAATGCGACGGACTTCGTCGATCTGGCGCAGGCCGAGCGAATCGCGTTCGAGCGCATTGTTGAGGTGGTCGGGATAGATCAGCCTCGTCGGCAGGCAGCTCTTCGTGGTCGTGTAGAGCGCCGTGGGGCCATCGAAGACCCATAGACAGGCGCTGTTGCCATCCACATGGGGGCGGATGGCCGCGACGAGTTTGTCCATCGCAGCGCGGTGATCCTGCGACGCTTCGAACCGTTGGGGAAGGTAAAGAAGACCGATGCAGGCGATCATCGCCGCGAGCAGCGGAGCCATCCCCACCGGGCCGCGCCTGTCGAGAAACGGGAGCGCTACCAGCAACACTGCGGGTACTAGCGCAGCGAAGTAATAGGCATAGACGGTCGATGGCAGGAAGACGGTTGCAAGCGCTGCCCCCAGCATGCCCCAGAAGAACGTGTAGGTGAGTCCGTCTTCGGGCGCCTTCATCCGGAACCGACCGTAAAGGCCCGCTATGGTCAGGACCATGAGCGGAAGCAGGAAGATTGCGTAATCGTCGGCGAAGCGCCCCATCGGGGCAGGCGCGCGCAGAAAAAAGCTGACGAAGTTGGCGAACCAGAATTCTTCCCATCCACCCACGGCAAGGTAGAACAGGCCGACCCCTAGCGTGGGGAGCAGACCGAGTGCCGCAAACCCCGCTGCGATTGCGGCTAGCTGCGGTAGCGGGCGCCCTGCGCGATATTGGCCCCAAAGCGCCCACAGGCCGAAGAAAAGGCATTGCGGGAAGACAGTGTATTTCACTTGCAGGGCCAGCCCGCCGATCAGCATGGCGAACCAGGCGCGCCCAAGTGTATTAGGATGGCGGGTATCGCGCACCAACAGCGCCATGGCGAGCATGGCAGGCACATGGAACGCCTCTGTCTGAGCCGAATGCGACCCGTAGATCGTCATCAGAACGATATAGAGCAGAGCCACCACCGCAGCGGTGCCGCTATCGACCAACAACAGCGCGAGGCGGTACAGCAGAAGCGCGCCGATCACGATGAAACCCGTCGCCATGAGCTGATAGGACCAGGGGGCGGGCAGGCCGCTCGCATCGGCCAGTCCGAACAGCAGGAACAGGCCGAAGGGCTTGCGGTCCCACAGATCGACGAATGGCAATTGGCCCTGCAGCATCTGGCTGCCGATCAGCGCATATAGCTGTTCGTCGATATCGGCGTTGTGATCGCCCAGGAAGGGAAGGCGCACCACAAGCGCGCCCAAGGTCAACAGAGCGACGAGCCACAACTCGGCGCGCATTGGCCCGGCCTTTGGCCTGGCCTCCGCCATATCAAGGCCCATCGCCGTCATCTGTCCGACCGTACCCCCAACGTGATTGCGGGCGATCCCTCGCATCTCGTGGTTAATTATCGGTTGCCGGACCGGCCGATGGTGTCAGTAGAACGAAGAAGGGCGACCCTGCGCAGGGCCGCCCTTTATCTGTCTGCTATGTCAGAAAAGCCCTAGCTCTCAACGTGTTCGGCGAGGACCGTCAATCCGTTTTCGCCGACTTCGGCAAAGCCGCCGCGGACCTCGATGGTCTCAGGGCTGCCGCCTTCGGTCTTGTAGATCTGGACTTCGCCGTCGCGGATCGTCGACATGAAGGGCGCATGGCCATCGAGCACGCCGAATCCGCCTTCCGCACCGGGAACGACCACCATGTGGACGTCTTCGGAGCGGACCAGCTTGGCCGGCGTGACGAGTTCGAAGTGGAGGGCCATGGGCTTACGAGTCCTCGGCCAGCTTCTTGGCCTTCTCGACCGCCTGATCGATGCCGCCGACCATGTAGAAGGCAGCTTCCGGCAGGTGGTCGTATTCGCCGTCGACCACAGCCTTGAACGACTTGATGGTGTCTTCGAGCTGGACGAACACGCCCGGAATGTTGGTGAAGACCTCGGCGACGTGGAACGGCTGCGAGAGGAAGCGCTGGATCTTGCGGGCACGGGCCACGGTCAGCTTATCTTCTTCCGACAGTTCGTCCATGCCGAGAATGGCGATGATGTCCTGCAGGCTCTTGTACTTCTGCAGCGTTTCCTGAACCTTACGGGCGGTTTCGTAGTGCTCCTGGCCGACGACGCGCGGCTCGAGCACGCGGCTGGTGGAGTCGAGCGGGTCGACGGCCGGGTAGATGCCCAGTTCCGAGATCGCGCGGCTCAGCGTGGTCGTTGCGTCCAAGTGGGCGAACGAGGTTGCCGGTGCCGGGTCGGTAAGGTCGTCGGCGGGAACGTAGATGGCCTGGACCGAGGTGATCGAACCCTTGGTGGTCGAAGTGATGCGTTCCTGCAGGTTACCCATGTCGGTCGACAGAGTCGGCTGGTAACCCACGGCCGAAGGAATACGGCCGAGCAGTGCCGACACTTCCGAACCGGCTTGTGAGAAGCGGAAGATGTTGTCGACGAAGAACAGAACGTCCTGGCCTTCCTGGTCGCGGAAATATTCCGCCATGGTGAGGCCCGAAAGAGCGACGCGGGCACGCGCCCCCGGAGGCTCGTTCATCTGACCGAAGACCAGGGCCACCTTCGAACCGTCACTGGTGGCATTGCCGTCGGCGTCCTTGGCGATAACGCCTGCGTCGAGGAATTCGTGGTAGAGATCGTTACCTTCGCGGGTCCGCTCACCGACACCGGCGAAGACGGACACGCCGCCGTGACCCTTCGCGATGTTGTTGATGAGTTCCTGGATCAGCACGGTCTTGCCCACGCCGGCGCCGCCGAACAGGCCGATCTTGCCGCCCTTTGCGTAAGGCGCGAGCAGGTCGATGACCTTGATGCCGGTGACGAGAATGGCCGCTTCGGTCGACTGGTCGACGAAGAGCGGCGCTTCCGCGTGGATCGGGCTGCTGCTTTCGGCACCAATCGGGCCGCGCTCGTCGATCGGTTCGCCGACGACGTTCATGATGCGGCCGAGCGTCTTCGGGCCGACGGGGACCGAGATCTGTGCGCCGGTGCTCACCACTTCCTGGCCGCGAACGAGACCGTCGGTGCCGTCCATCGCGATGGTACGCACGGTGTTTTCACCGAGGTGCTGGGCGACTTCGAGAACCAGCGTATTGTCGCCGTTCTTGGTTTCGAGAGCGGTCAGAATGGCGGGCAGTTCACCTTCGAACTGCACGTCGACGACGGCGCCGATGACCTGGCTGATGGTGCCGTTGGGCGATTGGTTGAGTACGGGTGCGGTGGCCATGATGTATCTGTCCTACTGGCTCAGGAGTCTGCGAGGGTGGCGCCGTGTTCGGCGCAGATGGCGGCAGCATCGGCGAGGTTCCAGCCGGTGCTGTCTTCGTTGACTTCAAGCTGCGCCTTGTTGCGCATGTATTCATCGTCGCCGAGACCGAATTCGCAGCTTACGACATCGGAGCCCATGGCACGCTTGCACATGGCGACGCTGACGGGCTCGGCGCCTTCGCAGGTTTCGGCAAAGACCGTCTTGAACAGGGCTTCGTCGGGCGCCGGCGGTGTGTTGGCAGCCTCGGGCGGGGCGATCTCTGTGGGAGCGGGTTCGGGGGCGGGCTCTTCACCGCAAGCGGCGAGCAGGGCGAGGGGGAGGATGAGGGCGAGATTTTTCACGTCGATAGTCCTTACAGCGCTTCGGCGCCGGCAATGATTTCGATCAGTTCGGTGGTGATCGCGGCCTGACGGCTGCGGTTGTACTGGATCGTCAGCTTGTTGATGAGATCGCCCGCATTGCGCGTGGCATTGTCCATCGCGGTCATCGAGGCACCCTGTTCGGATGCTTCGCGTTCCAGCAGGGCGCCGAATAGCTGCGTCTTCACATAGCGCGGGAGGAGTTCCTCGAGAATTTCCTCTTCGCCCGGCTCGTATTCGACCACGGCATCACCGCCGCTGCCTTCGCCTTCGGGCGAGGGGACGGGGATCAGTTGGTCGACGGTCGGGTCCTGCGCCAGCGCCGACTTGAAGATCGGATAGACGAGGTGGGCGACGTCGAATTCGCCTTTCTCGAAGCGCTCGATCAGATCGTCGGCAATAGCCTCGGCTTCCTCGAAACCCGGCTGGCGCACGTTCGAGGTATCGAAGTGTTTCTCGATCCGCTCAGGATGATCGCGCTTGATCGGAGCACGGCCCTTCTTGCCGACCAGGTAGAAGGTGACGTCCTTGCCTTCGGTGATCAATTGCGTTGCCTTGGCCTTGGCGGCCTTGACGATATTGGCGTTGAGACCGCCGCACAGACCCTTGTCGGTGTTGACCACGACCAGCAGGTGACGCTTGTCCGAGCCGGTGCCCTGAAGCAGCTTGGGTGCGCTGTCGCCGCTTACCTTGCTGGCGAGCGAGACCATCACGCCCGACAGCCGTTCGGCATAGGGGCGTGCGGCTTCGGCGGCCGCCTGCGCGCGGCGCAGCTTGGCCGCTGCGACCATCTGCTTGGCCTTGGTGATCTTCTGGGTCGACTTGACCGAGTTGATCCGGCCCTTGAGTTCCTTGAGGCTAGCCATTTCGGCTCCCTATCTTCGTGTCTCGTGGGGCTTAGGCGAACTGCTTGGCGAAGGTCTTGAGCGCGTCGACGACCTTGTTCTTGGTGTCGTCCTCGAACTTTCCGGTCGTGCGGATGGTTTCGAGCACATCGGCATGTTCGGCACGCATGAAGCTCAGCATCTGGGCTTCGTAATCGGTGACGCGGTCGACCGGCACTTCGTCGATATAGCCGTTGGTGCCGGCGAAAATCGACACCGTCTGCTCTTCGAAGGGCATCGGCGAGAACTGCGGCTGCTTGAGCAGCTCGGTCAGACGGGCACCGCGGTTGAGCAGCTTCTGCGTCGCGGCGTCGAGATCCGAACCGAACTGCGCGAAGGCGGCCATTTCGCGGTACTGCGCGAGGTCGAGCTTCATCGAACCCGAGACCTTCTTCATCGCCTTGGTCTGGGCGGCGCCGCCCACACGGCTGACCGACAGGCCGACATTAATCGCCGGACGGATGCCCTGGTAGAACAGGTCGGTTTCAAGGAAGATCTGGCCGTCGGTGATCGAGATCACGTTGGTCGGAATATAGG
>CAMYIQ010000285.1 GCA_947258465.1 uncultured Erythrobacter sp. | reverse complement strand
ATCCGGGCGACGGCAAGGCCCGGATCGCCATGCTGCTCGATCTCGTACCGGGCCAGGAAGGGCGCGAAGTGGCCGATCCCTGGTATGGCGGACCGGAAGGGTTCGCTACGACCTGGCACGAAGTCGATGCCGGTGCCCGCGCCCTGCTCGCGGTACTGCTCGATGATACGGCTTGAGGACGCGGTAGAGCATATCTGCGGGACGCAGGTCGCTGCGATCCAGCCCCTCGCGGGCGGCGATATTTCGGGAGCGTCCAGAGCAACGCTTGCAGATGGCCGCAGCGTCGTGGCCAAACACGGTCCCCTGACCGGTAGCGAAGCGGGCATGCTAAGGGCCATGGCACAGCACGGCGCGCCCGTCCCCGAGGTGCTGGGCACGAAGCAAGGCTGGCTGGTCATGCAGGATGTGGGGGCGTCGCAGCGATTCGATGAGGCAGCCTGGCGTTCTCTCGCCCATGCCCTCGCCCCATTGCGGGACGCCGCGCAGAACGAAAGCTCCGGTTGGCCAGAGGACTACGGTTTCCGTGAAGTCGCCGTGCGGAACGCACGCCATGTGAACTGGGTGGAGTTCTGGCGTGAGAACCGGTTGCTGTGCCATGTCGCAGCGCTCGACGTGCCGCTTGCTCGAAGGGTCGAAGCGCTGGCATCGCGCCTGGCGGGCCTGATCCCCGAAAGGCCGAAGGTCAGCCTTCTCCATGGCGATCTGTGGGGCGGCAATGTCGTCTGGAACGGCGCAAGGGCATGGCTGATCGACCCTTGCGCCTATTACGGCGACCGCGAGGTCGATGTGGCCGCGCTCACCGTCTTCGACAATCCGCCCGATGCGTTTTTCGACCGACTTGGCCTGGAGGCGGGGTGGCACGACCGGCTACCGATCTACCGCCTGTGGATGTGGCTGGTGCATGTCCGCCTGTTCGGCGACAGCTATCGACCGGCGGCAGAGCGCGATCTCGCGCTTCTGGGGTTCTAGCCCCCGCGAAGCGTTTTTACCCCAAAATCCCGCTCGAACAGATAGAGCAGCACCCGTGCCGCCTCGCCTCGCTTGCCTTCCAGCCCGCCATCGCGTTCCATCAGCAGGCGCGCATCGTCATAGGCCTTTGGCAGCAAATCGGTGATCTGCTCGAGGCTCGCGACGCTGAATGGCGTGTCGCCCGATTGCCGCGTGCCGAGCAACTCACCTCCACCGCGCAGGCGCAGATCTTCCTCTGCAAGATAGAAGCCGTCCTGACTCTCTCGCATCAGAGCGAGGCGCTTCTGCGCGGTTTCCGACAAGGTTTCGCCATGGAGGAGGACGCAAAAGCTCTTCTCGCTTCCCCGCCCGACACGCCCGCGTAGCTGGTGCAATTGCGCAAGACCGAAGCGTTCGGCCTGTTCGATCACCATCAGCGTGGCGTTGGGCACATCGACCCCGACTTCGATCACCGTGGTCGCCACCAGCAGCTTCGCCTCGCCGCAGGCAAAGCGCTCCATCGCCGCATCCTTAAGTTCCGGCGCTAGCTGACCGTGAACCATCACCACATCCTCGCCGAACCGCTCCCTGAGCGCTGCATAGCGCGCTTCGGCGGCGGCGATATCTTCCGGCCCGTCCATCTCACGGACCATCGGGCAGACCCAATAGGCCTGGCGTCCCTCTGCAATTTGGGCGGCGAGCCGCTCGACCAAAGCGCCGATCTTGGCCTGCCCCATGACGACGGTGTCGATCGCCTGCCTGCCGGGTGGCAGTTCGTCGAGCTTGCTGACGTCCAACTCGCCATATTGTGCCAGCGTGAGAGTGCGCGGGATCGGCGTTGCGGTCATCGCAAGCACATGCGGCGCGCGCTTGCCCTTGCTTGCCAGCATCAACCGCTGGCCGACGCCGAAACGGTGCTGTTCGTCGATCACCACCATGGCGAGATTTTTGTAGGTCACCGCATCCTGAAAGATAGCATGTGTGCCGACGACGATATCGATGCTGCCATCGAGCAGGCCCATCAGCGTCGCCTCGCGCGCTTTGCCCTTGTCGCGGCCAGTCAGCAGCGCGACCCGCGCGCCGGTGGGTTCGGCCATGCGGCGCAGGCTGTCGAAGTGCTGGCGGGCGAGGATTTCTGTCGGTGCCAGCATGGCCGCCTGCGCTCCCGCCTCGACCGCGATCAGCATGGCTTCGAGCGCTACCACCGTTTTGCCCGCACCGACATCGCCTTGCAGCAGCCGCAGCATCGGGGCTTCCTGTGCCATGTCGCCCTCGATCTCGGCAATCGACCGCTTTTGCGCGCCGGTCAGCGGAAATGGCAGGTCGAGCTTCCCGCGATAGCTGCCGTCGCCCTGCAGGGGCTGCCCCTTGCGCTGGCGATTGTCTGCCCGCACCAGCATCAGCGCCAGGCTGTTGGCGAGCAATTCGTCATAGGCCAGCCGGTCGCGCGCGGACGTATTCTCCCCCTTATGCGCCAGCACCAGCGCATCGCGCCAGGCGGGCCAGCCCTCCTTGTCGCGCTGCGAGGGCTCGATCCATTCGGGCAATTCGGGGGTGCGCGCCAGCGCCTGTTCGACCAGCCCTGCGACCTTGGGCTGAGTCAGCCCTTCGGACAGGCGGTAGACCGGCTCGCATAGCCGTTGGAGCGTCTCGCCGCCTTCCTCGACCACATGGTCGGGGTGGACGATCTGGAGCATGTCGCCGAAGCGTTCCAGCTTGCCCGCCACCCAGCGCGTCTCCCCAGCCGGCAACTGTTTCTTGGCCGTATAGGATGCACGCCCGAAATAGGTCAGCGCGAGGACATTGCCCGCGCTGTCCTGCGCCAGCACGCGATAGGGTGCGCGTGGGGACCGACCGCCGCGATGTTCGGTGACGGTCAGCTTGACCACGATCTGCTCGCCCTCGCCCGCCTCGTCGAGCGTTTCCACCGCCCGGCGCGTCACGAAGCGTTCGGGCAAATGATAGTCGAGATCGCGCACCCGGGTCAGGCCCAGACGGTCAAGCGGCTTTTTCATTTTCGGCCCGACGCCATCGAGCGTTTCCGTCTCGGCAAATAGCGGATTGAGAATATCGGGGCGCATGGCCCTTCCATAACCACTATCGTCATCCCAGCGGAAGCGCTAGCTGTCCACAGGACGAAGCTGGGAATTCCCATGATCCGCTCGGAGCTTGTGGAACGAGATCCCAGCTTGCGCTGGGATGACGTGGAGGATAGTCGCCCCCCCATGCCCGATCTCCTCACTTTCGAAGGCCGCAAGCAGCGCGCGAAATTCCGTGCCTGGCACCGCGGCACGCGCGAGGCCGATTACATGATCGGCGGTTTTTTTGATCGCTATCATGCCGATTGGGGCGAGGAAGAGCTCGCCTGGTTCGAAGCCCTGCTGGAAGAAGACGACGTCGATGTCATGGCCTGGGCGATGAAAACGCAGCCCACACCGCCGCGCTTCGAAGGCGATCTGATGCGGGCGATGCAACAGCTCGATTACGTCGATATTCCGCGTTGACGCCCTGCCCCCGGGCACTATCTCGCCATTGACGAATTTCCCCAGCACCCCTTCCCGTCCGGGCAGGGGGCAATCGTGCGTGTGCAGCCCGCAGCGCCCCGAACGCCAGGACCCCGATGCCCGATCTTTCCCGCATCCTGAAAGCCGACACTCCGCTCACACTGGCGCAGGTCGCGCGCGGCGCACAGCCGCTCGTCATGGCCGACCTCGCCCGCGCCAGTTCGGGCCGCGCGGTGTTCATCGCGCCCGACGATGCGGCGATGCGCGGAATCGTCGATGCGGCGGCTTTTTTCGCGCCCGAGCTGGAGGTGATCGAATTCCCCGCCTGGGATTCGCTGCCCTATGATCGCGCCAGCCCCGCCCTCGCCATCAGCGCGCGTCGCCTGGCGGCGCTGTTCCGGCTTCAGGCTGGCAAGGCCAAGGCGCAGCTGGTCGTCACCACGGCCAACGCCGTACTCCAGCGCGTGCTCACGCCGTTTCGCATTCGCGAGAGCGTGCGCGAGTTCAAACCGGGCATCGAGATCGGACGCGAGAGCCTGTCGCTGTTGTTGCAAAAGCAGGGCTACAGCCGGACCGATACGGTGATCGACAAGGGCGAATATGCCGTACGCGGTTCGATCGTCGACATTTTCCCAAGCGGGATGGACGAAGCGCTGCGGCTCGATTTTTTCGGCGACGAGCTGGAGTCCCTGCGCACCTTCGATCCCAATACGCAGATGAGCACCGGGCGGCTCGACTCGCATCTGCTCCTGCCCGCCAGCGAGGCGTTGCTGGACGAGGACAGCATCAAGCGCTTCCGCGGCCGCTATCGCGAGATGTTCGGAGCGCATGCAACGCAGGACCCGCTTTACGAAGCGGTCAGCGACGGTCGCCGCCTTGCCGGGATGGAGCACTGGCTGCCCCTGTTCGAGGAGAAGCTGACCACGCTTTTCGATCATCTGGGCAAAGACGATCTCGTCATGATCGATCAGGCCTCGCTCGCCGCGGCCGATGAGCGGGTGAAGGACGTCGCCGACTATTACGAGCAGCGTACCGCCATCACCGGGCAGGCCAAGGGCAATTACCGCCCTCTCGAGCCCGACGCGCTCTACCTGACCGGCGAGGAGTTCAAGCAGGCGCTCGCCAGCACGCCTGCCCACCGCGCCACGCCCTTCGACGAACCCGAAAGCGATAGCGTCGTGTCCTTCGGCTTCCGCTCGGGCCGAGATTTCGCCCCCGAACGCGCACGCGGCGACAATGTCTATCCGGTGCTGGCAGAGCATCTGAAGACGCTCTCGAAAACGGGCAAGCGGCCATTGCTGGCCGCCTATTCGAAGGGCAGCCGTTCGCGCATCGCCTCGATCCTCGAAGAAGCGGGTACGCCGGTGCAGCTCGCCGACACCTGGCAGGAGGCACTGGGTCTGTCGGCCAAGGGCAAGCCGGCCGCGCTGGTGCTGCCGATCGAGGCCAGCTTCGCCAATGACGAGATGGAGCTGCTGACCGAGCAGGACATTCTCGGCGACCGGCTCGTCCGCCGCAAGAAAAAGCGCAAGGATGCCGATGCCTTCCTGGCCGAATTGCAGGCGCTCAGCGTAGGCGACCTGATCGTCCATACCGAACACGGCATCGGCAAATATCTCGGCCTCGAACCGATCCCGGTCGGCAAGTCGAAGCATGATTGCGTCCAGCTCGAATATAAGGGCGGCGACAAGCTGTTCATTCCGGTCGAGAATATCGACGTCCTTAGCCGGTACGGCTCATCGGAAGAGGCGGTCATGCTCGACCGGCTCGGAGGCGAGGCCTGGCAAAAACGCCGCGCGCGCCTGAAAGAGCGTATTCGGGAAATCGCGGGCGAACTCATGCAGGTCGCCGCCCAGCGCGCGCTCAAGAAAGCGCCGGTGCTGGAAGTGGAGGATGGACCGTACAACCAGTTCCTCGACCGTTTCCCGTGGGAGGAAACCGACGATCAGGAACGCGCGATCGAGGATGTGCTGCGCGACCTCGAAAGCGGCAAGCCGATGGATCGCCTCGTCTGCGGCAATGTCGGCTTCGGCAAGACCGAGGTCGCGCTGCGCGCCGCTTTCGTCGCGGCGATGAACGGCCAACAAGTCGCGGTGGTCGCCCCCACCACACTTCTCGCACGCCAGCACTTCGAAAATTTCGCGAATCGTTTCCGTGGCTTTCCGCTCAAAGTTGGCAGGCTGTCTAGGCTCGTCCCGGCCAAGGAAATGAAGGAAACACGCGAAGGTCTTGCCGATGGCCAGGTCGACATCGTCGTCGGCACCCACGCCATCCTGTCGAAACAGACCAAGTTCAAGAATCTCGGCCTGGTGATCGTGGATGAGGAACAGCGCTTCGGGGTCACGCACAAGGAAAAGCTGAAACAGCTCCGCGCCGATGTGCACATGCTCACGCTCACCGCCACGCCGATCCCGCGCACGCTGCAAATGGCGATGACCGGCCTGCGCGAACTGTCCACCATCCAGACCCCGCCGGTCGATCGCCTGGCGGTGCGTACCTATGTCATGGAGTGGGACGACATGGTGATGCGCGAGGCATTGCTGCGCGAACACCATCGCGGCGGACAGAGCTTTATCGTCGTGCCGCGCATTTCCGATATGGAAGCCATCGCCGACTGGCTGCACGAGCACGTTCCCGAGGTGAAATTCGTCTCCGCCCACGGCCAGATGAGCGCGGGCGAGATCGAAGAGCGGATGAGCGCCTTCTACGAGGGGAAATACGAGGTCCTGCTCGCCACCACCATCGTCGAAAGCGGGCTCGACCTGCCGAGCGCGAATACGATCATCATCCACCGCGCCGACATTTTCGGCCTTGCCCAGCTCTATCAGCTTCGCGGACGGGTGGGCCGCGCGAAGCTGCGCGCCTATGCCTATCTTACCTACGCCGCCGATACGCAATTGTCCGAAGTGGCGGAGAAGCGCCTCAAGGTACTGGGCGATCTCGACAGCCTCGGCGCCGGCTTCCAGCTCGCCAGCCACGATCTCGATATTCGCGGGGCGGGTAATTTGCTGGGCGACGAACAATCGGGCCATATTCGCGAGGTCGGCTTCGAGCTCTACCAGTCGATGCTCGAGGATGCGATCCTGGCGGCCAAAGCGGGTGAGCTGGGGCTGGAGGCCAAGCCCGAGAAAATCAGCCCGCAGATCACCGTCGATGCCCCGATCATGATCCCGGAGGATTACGTCCCCGACCTGGCGGTGCGCATGGCCCTGTACCGCCGTCTCAACGATGCCGAGGACAAGGCCGAGATCGAGGCGCTCGCAGCCGAGATGATCGATCGCTTCGGCGACTTGCCGCCTGCCACCGCCAATCTGGTCAAGCTGATCGAAATCAAGCACCAGGCGATCGAGGCCAATATCGCCAAGATCGATGTTGGCGCGCAGGGCACGCTGGTCACGTTCCACAATGACGATTTCCCCGACGGCCCGGGCCTGATCGCCTATGTCGACCGGCTGCAGGGCACTGCCAAGCTGCGCCCTGACATGAAGCTGGTGATCAGCCGCGCGTGGAATTCGCCGGAAAGCCGGCTCAATGGTCTGTTCCAACTGACCAAGGGGTTGTCGGGAATCGTAAAGAAAGCGCGAAAGCGCGACAGGAAAGCGGCTTAACCCTCTACGATCCGAAGGAATTCATCGGTGCTCATCGGCTGGGCGCGCAGAAACCCCTGATAGGATTCACACCCTTCGTCGCGCGCCAAATCGCGCTGCGCCTCGTTCTCGATTCCTTCGACCAGGACCTTCAGGTCCAGCGCCACGGCCATCGCCAGTATCGCACGAAATACGGCAAGGTCGCGCTCGTCATCGAGCACACCGTCGAGCATCGAGCGGTCCAGCTTGATGCAGTCGATCGGCAGGACCTTGAGATAGCGGAAGTTGCAGAACCCGGCGCCGAAATCGTCGAGCGCGATCCGAATGCCGAACAGTTTGAGCTGGTCGAGCACGCGGCTGACCCGGTCGAGATCGGCGAGCAGAACCTGTTCGATGATCTCCAGCGTGATCCGCGCCAGCGGAAAGCCGATTTCTTCCGCCATTCCGGCGAAATCGAGCGCGAAATTGTCCGCCGCAAGATCTGCGGGTGTGATGTTGAGCGAGAGCCGCAAGCCGTCCGGCCACTCGCGAGCCTTTTCCAGCGCGCGCTTGGCGATGTGCCGCGACAGATGCGCCACGTGGTCGGCGCGTTCGGCGATCTGGAACAACGTTCCGGCACCGATCCGGCCGATCACCGGATGATCCCACCTGGCCAGCGCCTCGGCACCGATCATACGGTCGTCTGCGAGTGCATATTGCGGCTGGAACAGAATCTCGATCTCGTTGCGGTCGATCGCTTCGAGAAGGTCGGCCTCGAGCTGCTGGTTGGACCGCCCCGCGCAGGCCACCTGCCCCGTCGACCAGTCGATCCGCCGCCGATTGCTTTCACGCATGCGCGCGGCAAGTTCGGACAAGCGATCGAGCACGCTGTCGGGATCGTCGCTTTCGGTCACGCGCATCAAAGCCAGCCGCGGCCACAGGCGCAGGCTCGCCCCGCCTTCCGGATTGGCGATCGGCATCGCGATCGCGTCGGCCAGCGCTTCGGCCAGCCATTGCCAGCGCTCGCGGCTGCATTCCTGCCGCGCGACCAGCAGGAAATTCCCGCCGCTCAGCCGCGCCGCAAACCACGCGCTCGAGCTTTCCAGTTCGTCTCCCGCAAAATGTTTGATGCGCTGTGCGACCTCGACCAGCGCGCCATCGCCGGCGGTCTCGCCGAACGCGACATTCACCGTGTCGATCCGGCCAAGCGTGATCATCATCGCCTGCATCGGGCAGGCGATCGATTCGTGGGGCCAGTCACGCTGCCATTGTGCGATGGTTTCGCGCGCTTGCGCCTGATCTGCCAGGCCGGTGAGCGTATCGCGGGTTTCGTAGATCATTTCTTGGGACAAGCTCGCCATGCAGCTTTCCTTATCGCGGCCTTCGCCGAGCTTTGCCACTTTTTCCGGCATGTTGCCAAATGGGACTTGCAACCATAGGTAGCGCGGCGTGCCCGGAAAGCCTTGGCCGGGACGGGAGGATACGAGGGACGATGTCCGAATTCAGTCGCCTGGCCCTGGTCGTGTCCGACGCGCCGCTGGCGCGCGAAGCCGCCGAAACCGATTTTCGCGATGTCACGGACTGGGTGCCGCTCGACGAAGCCGAGGCCGTGGTGGTGCTCGGTGGCGACGGGTTCATGCTGCAGACCCTGCACGGCATGCTCGATTCGGGGCGAATCATCCCCGCCTACGGCCTCAATTTGGGCACCGTCGGCTTCCTGATGAACCGAAACCGCAATCCCGAAACCCTGGTCAAACGGATCAACAAGGCCAAGCCGCACCACATCGCCCCCCTGCGCATGTGCGCCGTCACCCAGGACGGCGCAAAGCATACTTTCTGCGCGATCAACGAAGTCAGCCTGCTGCGCGAAACGCGCCAGACCGCCAAGCTCGAAGTGATAGTCGACGACAAGGTGCGGATCCCCGAACTGGTTTGCGACGGCGTGCTGCTCGCAACCCCTGCGGGATCGACTGCCTATAATCTCTCGGCCGACGGGCCGATTCTGCCGCTCGATTCCAACTTGCTGGCCCTGACCCCGATCAGCCCCTTCCGCCCACGCCGCTGGCACGGGGCGATTCTGCCCGACCGCAGTCGTATCTCGCTGCGCGTGCTGGAAGAGGAAAAGCGCCCGGTCTCGGTAGTGGCCGATCAGCGCGAGCTGCGCGACGTCGCCCGGGTCGATCTGGAAATCGCCCGCGACAGCGAATTGACTCTGTTGTTCGACCCCGGCCACGCGCTCGACGAACGCATCGTCGCCGAGCAGTTCGTGGTCTGAGAACACTTTCCCACCGCGCCGCACAATTTTTGCCATTTGCCCGCTTGCCAAACCGGAATCGCACCCATATAGGCGCACCCCTGCCCAGCGGGCTGCTCCCCGATAGCTCAGCGGTAGAGTAGGTGACTGTTAATCACTTGGTCGTTGGTTCGAATCCAACTCGGGGAGCCACTTTTCTCACAAATTCAACAGCAAGCGCCCGCCCACCCAGGCGGTGAGCGCGGCTGTGCCCAGGCGTATCCAGCGCTGCGGCAGGTATTTGAGCGCCAGCAGGCTGCCGATCTGCCCCCCGATGGCCACCGCAACGATGAGCGGGAGGCCGAGGTCCACCGCCGCGCCAAACCGCCCTGCCCCTCCTTTCAGAAGCTGTCCGGCAAGGCCAAACAGCGAGTTTACCAGGATGAACAGGCTCGCCGTCGCGGCGATGGCGCGCGTAGCGTCCCAACGCGCAAGATGAAGGAACGGCGCTAGAAAAATCCCGCCCCCTATGCCGACCAGTCCCGCCAGATAACCGAAGAATGCTGCGAGCAATGGCATCCCACCGGCAAGGCGCGTCGGACGTTCATCGAGCCTCTCCCGTACGGGCAACAGGAGCGTCAGCGCCGTGAGAACCAGGCTGACACCGAGTATTCCCAGAAAGGCTCTCTCCGAAATCGGAGTAAGGCCGCCGAGAAACGCCGCCGGCGCTGCAATGCCGGTGAGGACCAGCGCCCCACGCCAGGGCGTTATCCCCGCGCGGGCGAAGCGCAGCGAGCTACCGGCAACGACCACGATATTGCAGGTCAGCGCGAGCAGCGGGAGAAGCCGGTAATCGACCTGCGCAAGCGCAAGCAAAGCCGTATAGGTCGATCCTCCGCCGAAACCGACACTGGCATACAGCAGAGCTGTAACGAAAAATGCGGCGGCAAGTGCGGGCATGAATGTCGTCTAGACCGACATTGCGGTGCGGGCTAGCATGTGCAGCGAGCGAGGAGACTGAATTGCTGCCCAGCGATATCGAACTAGACGGAACGCTGGTGCGTGCCGCACCCGGCGATGCCGGAATGATCGGCGATATCACCGCCGACGCTTTTCGCCACGATCCGTTCAACCTGTGGGTTTTCCGCAAATTTGCGGGGATCGAAAACCTCTTCCGATTACAGGCGCGCCGCATCTATGTCCCGCGCGGCTTCTGCTATGCCCATGGGGATGAAGGCGCCTGCATGTGGATGCTTCCCGGAGGAGACGGGAACTTTGGGTTGCGGGACTACGCAGCTTTCGTCTTGCCGACTCTGCTACACTGCGGGCTGGGCGCCGTGAGCCGCGCCGTTAGGACGGGTGATGCCATGGAAGACCGGCACCCGGCTTTCGAGCACGCCTATCTTTTCAGCATCGGTGTTCGCCCGTCGGCTCGCGGCAAGGGGCTTGGCCGCAAGCTCATCCAGCCCGTGCTGGATGCTTGCGACCGCCAGGGACTTCCCGCCTATCTCGAAAATTCGAACCCGGCGAACACCGGATTCTATACGTCATGCGGATTCGAACCGCTCGGACAGCCGATCCATCCCGAACCGGGCTCTCCACCACTCGTGCCCATGGTGAGACAGCCCCGGCGCATCTAGCACCGGAGCTGCCATGCCTGCTCACGCCTTTGCGCTGATCGCGCCGTGGCAGTGCTTGTATTTGTTGCCCGAACCGCAAGGACAGGGCGCATTGCGGCTGATATCCATTTCGGCATAGGGATTTTCTTTCGCCGAACCGCCCGGACCGACTGCCGCGCGAGCGCTGCCGGCCAGCGCGCCGAACAGGGCTTCGCGTCCCCGCGAGCCATCGCCGTCATCCGAATTGTCGAGGCCGGTAAGCGGGTCGATATGTCCGGTCAGGAAGTCGGGAAGCTCCGGCAGGTCGACGTCCGGCAGCGGTGCCGGTTCGACCAGCTCGAGGCGGATCAGTTTGTTCGTCACCGTTTCGCGCAACTTGTCGAGCATGGATTCGAAGAGGCTGAAGGCTTCCTGCTTGTATTCGTTGAGCGGCTGCTTTTGCGCATGGGCACGCAGGCCCACAACCTGACGCAGCGCGTCGAGCGTGGCGAGATGGTCCTTCCACTGCCCGTCGAGCTCCTGCAACAGGACGCTTTTCTCGATCCGGCGCCAGAGTGAAGGATCCGCCGCCGCGATCTTGTTCTCCATGATGCGATCGGCTTCGGCGGCGAGGCGTTCCTCGATGATCTCGGGCTCGACCTGGTCCTCCTCGACCCATTGTTCCACCGGCGCATCGAAATTCAACACTTCGTGCACGCGCTCCTTGAGACCCTCGATATCCCACTGTTCGGGATAGGAGCCCGGCGGGCAGGCCTGGGATACGATCGAATTGATCGCGTCGTGACGCATGTCGACAACGACATCTTCCACCGCCTCGCTGTCCATGATTTCCGCGCGCTGTTCATAGATGACCTTGCGCTGGTCGTTCATGACGTCGTCGTACTGCACGACCTGCTTACGGATTTCGTAATTGCGCGCCTCGACCTTTTTCTGCGCCGTCTCGATGGCCTTGGACAGCCATTTCGAGCCGATCGCCTCGCCATCCTCGAGATTGGAATTCATCATCTTGGCAAACAGCGTGTCGGGGCCGAAGATGCGCAGCAGATCGTCTTCGAGGCACAGATAGAAGCGGGAAAGACCCGGATCGCCCTGGCGGCCCGAACGTCCACGAAGCTGATTGTCGATGCGGCGGCTTTCATGACGCTCGGTGCCGAGCACGAAAAGACCGCCCGCATCGAGCACCTTCTGACGCTCTGCGGCGACTTCGGCCTTGATACGCTCGATCTCGAGATCCTTCTTGGCGCCGTCTTCCATGTCGCGGAGTTCGTCGTCGATACGGAAATCGACATTGCCGCCAAGCTGAATGTCGGTCCCGCGACCGGCCATGTTGGTGGCGATGGTAACCGCCCCGATACGGCCCGCCTGGGCCACGATATGTGCCTCCCGCTCGTGCTGGCGCGCGTTGAGAACTTCGTGTTCAACGCCTTCCTGCCTGAGGAATTCGCTGAGCAGTTCGGATTTCTCGATCGAGACGGTGCCGACCAGCACCGGCTGCCCAATGGCGTTCTTTTCGGCAATCGCCTTGGCGATGGCTTTGAACTTGTCTTGCGTATTCTTGTAGAATTCATCGTCCTCGTCGATGCGCGCGACGGGAACATTGGTCGGGATTTCGACCACGTTCATCTTGTAGATGTCCCAGAATTCGGCTGCTTCGGTCGCCGCAGTGCCGGTCATGCCCGACAGCTTGGGATACATGCGGAAATAGTTCTGGAAGGTGATCGAAGCGAGCGTTTGGTTCTCGGGCTCGATCTTCACGCCTTCCTTGGCCTCGACCGCCTGGTGCAAGCCGTTCGACCAACGGCGCCCTTCCATCATGCGTCCGGTGAACTCGTCGATGATGACGACCTTATCATCCTTTACGATATAGTCCGTGTCGCGCCTGAACATGTGCACCGCGCGCAAGGCTTGGTCGAGATGGTGGACGACCTGGGTGTTTTCGACATCATAGAGGTTTTCGGATTCGAGCAGGCCGCGCTCGATCAGCAGCTTTTCGACCTCTTCGGTGCCCTCCTCGGTGAGTTGGATGCTGCGTTGCTTTTCATCCTTCTCATACCAGTCTTCGGGGAACTGCTTCACCACCTCGTCGATGGAGATATAGAGATCGGACTTGTCCTCGGTCGGGCCGGAGATGATCAGCGGCGTGCGCGCTTCGTCGATCAGGATCGAGTCGACTTCATCGACGATGGCGAAGTTGAAGGGGCGCTGGACCATCTGGCCCCGTTCGTGCTTCATGTTATCGCGCAGATAATCGAAGCCGAGTTCGTTGTTGGTCGAATAGGTGATGTCCGAATTATAGGCTTCGCGGCGCTGCTGCTCGCTCAGGTTCGGGACGATCACACCCACAGTCAGGCCGAGGAACTTGTGGAGACGCCCCATCCACTCGGCATCGCGCGCGGCGAGATAGTCGTTGACGGTGACGATGTGGACGCCCTTGCCTTCGATCGCGTTCAGATAGGTCGCCAGCGTCGCGACCAGCGTCTTGCCCTCACCGGTGCGCATCTCGGCAATCTCGCCGCGATGGAGAACGATACCGCCAACCATCTGCACATCGAAGTGCCGCATGCCGAGCACACGGACCGATGCCTCGCGCACCGTGGCGAAGGCTTCGGGAAGAATATCGTCAAGCGTTTTGCCATCGGCCAGTTGCGCGCGGAACTTGTCGGTCTGCGCGGCGAGTTCGTCATCGCTCAGAGCCTGAAGCTGCGGTTCGAGCGCGTTGATCTGGTTGACGATCTTGCCGAGGGATTTGACATAACGGTCGTTGGAAGAGCCGAATACGGCCTTCATGATGGAATTGAGCATATGAGGGGCCTTCGAGCCTTCCTGATGAATCTATGGCGGAAACACCCGCGCACAATAAGCGTGGCGGGAGGAAATCGGATGTTGTGGAAAAGCGCGCGCTATTCGTAAGCGCGGTCGATGCCGAACTGTACGGTCGGAATGAAAACCGTGACAAAGGGATCGGGCTTGCAAGGCTTCGCGGTGCGCGGGCCGTCCAGCGACCGGCGGGCCGAAGTGCGGCGTTCGCAGGCTTCGCCCTTGCAGGGTTTTTCGGCCCCTGCGGCGACTTCGACACCCGCTGCAGCGCTATAGACCACCGCGTGCGCGGGTGCGCCAGAGGCGGCAAGGCCGGTCAGAAGCGCAAGCAGGGTAATCAGGCGACGAAGCATTGCACCGCTCAGATAGGGCGTGTCGCCGAGCGCGTCCACCCCGCTTGACCGTTTACCCCGAGCCGGTCTGCCCCTATTCGGCATGCGCAATGGAACTCAATCGCTCTCCCTTCGCCCGCCCTTTCCCCGAATTGCCGCACATCGACGGCGTGAAGCTGCGCGTGGCACGCGCGGGTTACAAGACCTGGGAGCGCGCCGATCTGACCTTCGCCGAACTAGCGGAGGGTACTGCAATCGCTGGCGTATTCACGAAAAGCGCCTGCGCCTCGAGCGAAGTCGAGATGGGCCGCGAACAGGTCAGACAGGGGCGTGCCCGCGCGCTGATCGTTAATGCGGGCAATTCGAATGCCTTCACCGGCTATCGCGGACGCGAAGCGGTCGAGCAGATCGTCGGACAGGTTGCCGACGCGCTGGGCTGCGAAGGCGAGCAGGTCTTCGTCTCCTCGACCGGTGTGATCGGCGTGCCGTTGCCCAAGGACAAGGCGCGCAGCGGGGTCGAAGCCGTCCTCGCCGCCGAACCCTGCGGATGGGAAGCGGCAGCTACCGCCATCGGCACGACCGACACCTTCACCAAAGGCGCCGGTGCCTCCGCGATGGTGGGAGAGACGCGGGTCGAACTGGCAGGTTTTATCAAGGGCAGCGGGATGATCGCGCCCGACATGGCGACCATGCTCGGCTATATCTTTACCGATGCGGCGGTGGAGCCTGCCTTCCTCCAGGCCATGCTCGCCAAGGCGAATGCGGCAAGCTTTTCCTGCATTACCGTGGATGGCGATACATCCACCAGCGACACGGTGCTGCTGTTCGCGACCGGCAAGGCGGGCAATGCTCCGCTCGGCTCGTGGGACGACGCGGGGGCAGACGCCTTCTACGCCGCCTTGCTGCAGGTGTGCCGCGAATTGGCGCAATTGGTCGTGCGCGATGGAGAGGGTGCGCAGAAGTTCATCGAGATTGCCGTCGGCGGGGCGGCGGACGACGCGAGCGCACGCCGCATCGGCCTTTGCATCGCCAATTCCCCGCTGGTCAAGACCGCCATCGCGGGAGGCGATGCCAATTGGGGGCGCGTGGTGATGGCGGTGGGCAAGGCCGGCGAACCGGCAGACCGCGACAAGCTCTCGATCGGTTTCGGCGGGACCTGGACGGCGAAGGACGGCCAGCCGCTGGCCGATTACGACGAGGCTCCGGTGGCCAGACATCTGGAGGGGCAGGACATCCGGATCGACGTCGATCTCGGCCTTGGCGATGGCCGCGCCGTGGTCTGGACCTGCGATCTGACTCACGGATATATTTCGATCAACGCGGACTACCGCTCTTGATATTGCAGCCCGGCCAAGCCCTCGACCGCGAGATCCTCGCATTGGTGCGGCGCGTGACCGAACTGGCGATCATGCCGCGCTACCGCAATCTTGCCGCGGGCGAAGTCGAGGACAAGGGCGGCAACGATCCCGTAACCATCGCCGACAAGGAAAGCGAAGCGCTGCTGCGCGAAGGCCTGCTGCAAATCGACAGCACGCTGGCCTTCGTCGGCGAGGAAGTCGCTCATGTCGATCCTGCGGTGCTTGACCGACTCGACACGCCCTGCTGGATCGTCGATCCGGTCGACGGGACGCGCAATTTCGCCAATGGCAAGCCGCCATTCGGGATCATCATCGCGCAGGCAATGAACGGCGAAGCGCAGTCCGGATGGATTTACGATTGCCTATCGGGCCGCTTCTGCGCCGCGCATAAGGGAAAAGGCGCCACCATCGACGGCGAGCGGATCGTTGCCCGACCGACCGGAAAAACGCCGCCGATCGGCGCGATCTCGCTGATCTTCATGGAAGAGGAACGCCGCGAGGCCACGCGCCGCCATATCTCGCCCAATTACGAACTGGTCGACATTCCATTTTGCGCGGCGGAGCAATATCCGCGCCTCGCACTGGGAGTGAACGATATATCGATCTTCGAACGCACGCTTGCCTGGGACCATGCAGCGGGCGTTTTGTGGCTCAACGAAGCAGGCGGGAGAGCAGCGAGGCCCGACGGCTCACCCTATCGCGTGGACGAGGTGGGCCGGACGGGCCTGCTAGGTGCGGCGAGCCCCGCCCTGTGGGACGAACTCGCCGAATTGTATTCAAAGCTCTGATCCCCGGCGCGGGTCCGGGACTCAGGCAAGATGGCGCATAGCAGCCTGAGGTCCCAGCCTTCGCTGGGACACGGCCGTCAAAGTTCGCCTTCAAGCCACTGCTTGAGCTGGCCTTTGGGGGCCGCGCCGCGCATTTGCGCCGCAGGCTCGCCATTCTTGAACAGCACCAGATAGGGAATCGACTGGACCCCCATCGCGCCGGGCACATCCGGATTCGCCATGATGTCCATTTTAGCGATGGTTACCTGATCGCCCAGTTCCTCGCTCAGTTCCTCGAGCGCCGGAGCGATCATCTTGCACGGGCCGCACCAGTCGGCCCAGAAATCGACCAGCACGGGCTTGTCGCTTTCGAGCACGTCGGACTTGAAGCTGGCATCGGTAACGGCGGTGGTTGCCATGGGGTATCTCCTGGAAACATCGTATTGCGCCCGATGTGGGCGGCAGTCTCGATTACTCAATGGGTAGCGGGGCAAAACTTTCCTGCGTCTCCGCAAACGCGCCCTTGTAGGAAGCGAGACGCGGGGGCGGCAAGGCGAAGAGCTGCGGCGTCTGGGTATAGAGAACCGCGGCCTCGACCATGCGTCCCGGATAGATGATCTCCAGCGCAGCGACATAGGCCGCCATCTGCTTCATCGTGCTGTCGGGGATTGCATCGAGCGATCGGGGCGGCCTGCGCGCGGTTTTGAAATCGACTACGGTTACTTTTTCGGGCGTGACCAGCAGCCGGTCGGCGGTACCCACGACCACCTGCCCCTCGACGGTCGCGGCAAGCGGGACCTCGGCCAATGCATGCGGTCCGAAAACCTCGGCAAATTGCGGATCGTCAAGGACGGCCAGCGCGCTGCCGAGCATTTCTTCACGCTCGCCTTCGTCCAGATCGGCGGCCTGCCGCGCCAGCCATGGGCGCGCTTTCTCTGCCCGCGCACCGGGCGAAACCTGCGGCATACGTTCGAGCAGGGCGTGGATCAGCGTGCCGCGCCGCGCGGCCTCCGAAGCCTGTGCCGACGGCAGCGGCGGGTCGCTGCCTTCCACCTCGCCCAGACCGGAAGGTGCCAGGGGACGCGGTGGGCGCGGTTCGGGGCCGATGGGCGTGATCGCCCATGCCGGAAGATCGGCTTCGGGGAGCGATGCGGTCTCTGCGCGGGCCGACACGGACGGCGCCCGCTCGCCGATTTCCCAGCGCGCGCCCCAGATATCGTCGGCAAGACCCTCGTCCTCGCCGAATAACGGCTTCAATCGCGCATACCAGCTATCCTCATGCGGCCCGTTCCTGGCGTCGCGCGGGCCCAGCGAGCCGGTAATGAACAACGCCTCCTGCGCGCGGGTCAGCGCGACATAGAGCAGCCGCCAGTGCTCCTGCATCGCCGTGGCTGTCTCGGCCTCGTCCGCCAGCGCGACCGGACCGATCTTCTCGTCCTTGCCGAGAGAGGGAAGCGGAATTTCGCGCGACTCGCTTCCCCCTGGCAGCTCTTCGCGCAGCACCAGCTCGCCCGCGCCATTGGGGCGGATCGCGGCATCGGCCAGAATGACGATAGGCGCCTCTAGCCCTTTCGAGCCGTGCACGGTCATCACACGGACCTGATCCCCGCCCTCGCCCGCCTCGCGCTTCAACTCACCGTCGCCCGCGTCGAACCAGCGGATGAAGCCCTGCAGGCTCGCCGTATGCGCACTGGCATAGGCATGGGCAGCGTTGAGCAGTTCGTCGATCGGGTCGTTCGCCTCGCGCCCCAGTCGCGCGACCAGCGCGCGCCTGCCGTCCATCGGCCCAATCAGCATCCAATGGAGCAATTGCTGCGGGCTATCGTAGTCGGCGCGGCGCAGGATTTCGCGCAGGCTCGCGACCGTTTCGGCAACAAACGGCGTATCGCTTTCGCGCAAATGCTCCCACAAGCGCTTACCCCTTGGCCGATGACCATGGGCAAGCAAGTCTTCCTGGCTCCAGCCGAGGAGTGGTGAGACCAGCAGGCTCGCAAGCGTGAGATCGTCGAGCGGCTGCGCTGCAAAGCGCAGTGCGGCCATCAGGTCCTTCACCGCCAGCGGATTGCCCAGTCGCAGGCGGTCGACGCCCGCCACCGGCACGCCGTAACGATAAAGCCGCGCCACGATCAGCGAGGCGAGTTCGCGGCGCTTCTGGACGAGGATCATGACGTCGCCTGCGGTGGCGCGCCGCTTCCTGCCCTTGGATAATGTGAAGCCCTCGCCTTCCGTGTCTAGCCATGCGGCCACCTGCTTCGCGATATTGTCCGCTAGCTTCCGGTCGTGGCGGGCGAGCCACCCTTCCGGCTCGCCCTCCTCGTCCTCTTCCTCTGCTACGCGCACCACCTGCCACAAGCCGACCAGCCCCGGCTCGCCGCTGCCACTATGCGGGTCGGCGGGTGTGTCTAACCCGAAGTCTTCGTATCCAATCGCATCGATCGCGCGGTCCACAAAGCCGAGCACTTCCTGATTGGTACGATAGCTGCGGTCGAGACTGTAGCTTTCCAGCGGACGAATTTGTGGTCCGCCACGCGAAGAGCCCGCCGCTTCGGCGGCCCCTGAAATCCTGTGGTCGAAATGGTCGCGCGCTTTCCGGAACTCTTTGGGATCGGTGGCCTGGAAGCCGAAGATCGCCTGTTTGTAATCGCCGACCGCGAAGATGGTGCGCACCGCGTCGCCCTGCGCGCCCGAACCGTCGAAATAGTCGTCGGTCAGCGCCTTCACGATGTCCCATTGCGCGGCATTGGTGTCCTGTGCTTCGTCGACGAGAATGTGGTCGAAGCTGCGGTCGAGCTTGTAACGTATCCAGTCCGCCATGGCGCTGTCGGACAGCAGCGTCGCCGCCCGCGCGATGAGGTCGTCGAAATCAACCAGCCCCTCGCGCTGCTTCGCCTCCTGCCATGCGAGTGAAAAGGCGCGGCCCGCTTCGAGCTGCGGCGCGAGGAAAGCTGCAAGATCAAGCAGAGCCTTGCGCTCGCGGATCGCCGTGACCGCCTCGGCAATACGCTGCTGGTGGTCGGGAAAGGTGGGATCGGCCTTCTCCACCCCGCCCATCTTGCGAGGGCTTCCATCCTTCTTGAGCAGCGTGTCGAGGAAGCCGTCGAGCGCCGCGAGGCGCGCCTCTGCATCGCTTTGCAGCCAGCCGTCGATGAAATCCGCTGCCGCCTGACCGGTCTTGGCCGACCAAGCGCGTGATGCCGCCTGGCAGGCTCGCAGCGTGGAAACGGGAAACTCTCCGTCCGAACATGCCGCCGCCACCCATGCGGTATCCGCATCGGCGGGAATGCCGAGCAGGCGGTGCACGCGCGGACCCATCGGCGGCTGCCAGCTTCCCGGCCCCTCCCACAAATCCATATGCCTCGCGCAGCGCATCAGCCAACCGCGCACTGCATCAGTGCCTTTGCGCTTGCTCATATCGGCGATTGCGCCGGTGACGCGGGGGTCGCCTTCGGCCAGCAGGGCGGACAGCACCTCGCGGCTCAGCAGGTCGCGCTCGCGGTCTTCCATCGGGCGCGATCCCGGCAGAATGCCCGCCTCGCCCGGAAAAGCGGCTAACAGATATTGCGCGAAGGCGTGGATCGTATCGATGCGCAGCCCCCCGCCCGGGCAATCGAGCACACGGGCGAAGAGGGAACGCGCACGAGCCTGTGTTTCGGGATCGATAGGCGCACCGAGATAGCCAAGCTCTCGCGCAAGATCGGTGCTCTTCAGCCGCACCCACCGCGCGAGCACTGCATTGACGCGGACCGCCATTTCCGCAGCGCCTGCCTTTGTGAAGGTCAGGCAAAGCACCTGCGAGGGATCGGCGCCCGGCTCCAGCAGCAGGCGCAACACGCGGGCCGACAGCACCTGCGTTTTGCCCGTCCCCGCACTCGCCGAGAGCCACACGCTGGCCAGTGGATCGACCGCGAGCCGCTGCTTGTCCTTCAGTTCGTAAACGGTCCCGCTCATGGCTCGTCCCCACCATCCTGATGCGCGATCCATTCGTCGAGACGCATGAGCTGATCGTAGGTGTCGTAGGCGGGGTAATCGGGATTTTCGCGCGCGGTGAACGGATCGCGGCCCTTGATAAAACGGCCGATCGCCAGCGCGAGCTTGTCTGCGGTGAGCGGCAGGAAATCCTCCGGCGGCACCCCTGAAGTCTTGCGCCCGACCTTCAGGGGGACCTCGACATAGCCGAAGCCAAAGGGGTTATCGTCCTTCGCCTTGCCCAGCGACCAGTATTCATAACCTTCCGGATCGCCCGCCAGCCCTGCGAACCCGCTGCGCTCGGCGATGAGGCCAAGGATACCGAGCTGCAACGCGAAGCCCTGCTCGACCATTGCCGCGCTGGGCGGCTTGCCGGTCTTGTAGTCGATGATCGCGAGGCTGCCGCCTTCCAGCCGGTCGATCCGGTCGGCGCGCCCGTGGACCTGCACGCCTTCGAAGGTCATCCGGCCTTCCTTTTCGACCGCCAGCACCTTCCGATCTTCATAGCCTTCCACCTCGTGCTCGACCCATCGAAGCGCAGCTTCGAGCCGCGGTTGCCACAGCCCACGCATCAGCGGGTCGGCATTTTCCTCGTCGAGCACCGCTTCCATGATCGGCGCCAGCGGCGCGGCGTCGTCTTTCTCGCGCGCCCGATGCCATCGTTCGAGGATGGTATGCGCGACATTGCCCTGCCATAGCGCCGATGGCTTGGCATCGAGCGTGTCGAGATCGGACAGGCCCATGATCTTGCCCGCATAAAACTGGTACGGATCGCCCAGCAGCCGGTCGAGCGCGGTGGCGGAAATGTCGACGTCGCGCTGCTCGGGCGAGGGATCGGGCGCAGGACGCGAATACCGCCCGGCCGCCGGCGCACGGGTCATGGCGCGCGCCAGATCGACCACTTCGCGTTCCTCATATCGTTCCAGCATCTCGCCGAGCAGGGCTTGGACGCGCAGCAGGAAGCGCGAGGGAATGGCAGGCCCCGCCTCGTCGCGCTCGGAACGGGAAAGCACCATTTCGGGCGCCCCCATGGCCCCGGCGAGATCGTGCGCGGAAAGTCCGATGCGGAAATCGGAACCCGGAACGCCCAGCGCTCGCAGGATCGGCGGTGCAAGCAGCGCATCGACCCCGCCCCGCGCGGGCCAGACGCCTTCGTTCAGTCCGGCGCAGATCACCAGCTCGGCCCGGTTCATCCGGCTTTCGAGGAGGCCGAGGATCTGCACGCGCGCATGCCCGCCATAGGGCGGCCGCACCGCGACCTGTTCCATCGCGTCGCGCAAGGCAATGGCGGCATCTCTGGGTGCAAGGGCAAAACCCGCCTCCCGCGCATGAAGGCGAAATCCCTCGACGAAAGCGGCGAGCGCGCGGCCGTCTTCCTTGGCCCATAGCTTGTCGCCGCACAGCGCCTCGCCGGTCGCCGCCAGCATATCGAGCAGTTTGGCGAGCGAGACTTCAGGCTGATCGCTCAAGGAAAGCAGTGGCTCGAGCGCCTCTTCGACGAGGGCATACCATTCCCCGACCCGCGCGTGCCGTTCGGCCAGTCTGGCAGCAATCTTGCCAACCGGCTTCAGCCCGCCTGCCTTGCGCGGTCCGCGCAGTTCGCGTTCGACGCGGCGCAGCTGGCGCAACCACACGCCGCGTTCCATCCCGCCATCGACGAGCGGATGCGCCAAAAGCGCCATCAGCGGCACCGGAGGAGCCTTGTCGGCCATCACCTCGGCGAGCAGCAGCAGCAGGCGACCGGCGGGTGTCTGCGACAGGGGCCGCCCCGCGGAATCATCGGCTGCGATATTCCAGCGGTCGAGGTGATGGACCACGCGCCGCGCCAGAGCGCGGTCGGGCGTGACGACGGCCACCCGCTTTTCCGGTTTCTCCAGCGCCTCGCGCACCAGCAAGGCAATGGCCTGCGCCTCCTCTTCCGGATTGGCGCAGGTCAGGATCCTGACGCCCGAGAGGCGGCGCTTTTCGGCTGGCAGATCGACCCAGCTCTTGCTTGCCTCGGGCGGGAGGAACAGCGACCCGATCGCATGGCTGCGTTCGGGCGGTGCGGCGGCAAGGCCCTTGCGGTGCCAAGGCTGCACTTCCTCGCGCCCGATGCCCATGCGATTGAGCAGCAGCTTGAGATGGTATTGCGGGTGCGTCACCGCATCGTCGCGTGCGAAAGGCGTGTCGCCAGGTTCCGGTGCTGCACCCGCCCGGCCCAGTTCGTCCCACACCGGCTGGGATAGGGTAAGATCGAAATCGGGCAGGATGACAGCGCCGTTTTCCAGATTGGCGATAACCCGCAGCAATTTCGCCAGCGACGGCGCCGCGCTGGTTACACCGGCAGCGACGATCGACGTGTCGGGAGGCGAAGCCTTCCACCGCCTGGATGCCCATTCGAACAACAGATTGCGCCGCGCGGCAGCGTCGAGCTGCCCCATCTCGGCGAGGTTTTTCTGCCAGAGTATCTGGGCCGCCGAAAAATCCCGCAAGCTGTTTTGCCAATGATCCGAAAGATCGGGATAGATTCCCGTTACCGCATCATCCAGCAAGTCCGACGGGTTGACTCCCTCGACCAGCAGACGATCCATCGTCGCACCCGCTTCACGCGCAAGGCGCAGCAAGGTCGCGCCCTTCGGCGCCCGCTCGCCCATCACATCGGTGAGCAGCTTCGCCAGTTCGAACAGGCGCCGCTGCGGATCGATCGCGGGCGGGATGTCGGCAGCACCGAGCGGATCGAGCAGCGGCCCAAGCGTTTCGTCGAGATCGAGATCGCCGACCACCGCCATGCGCGGCATCAGCAGCCCCGGTCGGCCCATTTCGCCCGCGTGACGGATAAAGGCTTCGGAAATCGTCCGGCGCGCACGGCTGCTCGGCACCAGCAGGGTCAGCTTCGCCAGTCCGAATTCGTCATCGGCGTAGCGCGGCACCAGTCCCGCCACCAGCGCATCGGCGAAACCGCGATGCGCGGCGATCGAATAGACCTTCGGCTGTGCGCGCTCAGCCACCCGTGAGCGCCTCCTCGGTCGGGCGGATATGGGCGGGCGTGCCGACTTCGTACCACTGCCCGGTGAAGGCGAGGCCATAGAGCCGCCCCTCGGCAATGGCCCGGTCCCACAACACATTGGTGGAGAACTTGCCGTCGGGCGCGTCGCGCAACAGGCGGTGCGAGACGATCTGAATGCCGGTGTAGATGAACGGCGCGATCCGGCCCGGCAGCTTGCGCTTCAATTGGCCCGAACCATCCATATAGAAATCGCCCGTGCCGTCGAAATTGAAGGCGCGCGAATGCGTTACGACGAGCAGCAGCGCATCCATCTTTTCCGGGTCCCAGCGCACCGACAGATCGGCAAAGGCGTTGCGCGGCCCGTCGAGCCAGATGCTGTCCGCATTGCAGGCGAAGAACGGGTCGGGTAGCAGTCCCCGACCCTTGGCTTTCACCATGCCGCCGCCGGTTTCGAGTAGGAGGTCGCGCTCGTCCGAGAAGCTAGTCGCAGGCCTCTTTCGCTGGCCCACATGCGCTTCGATCGCATCGGCGAGATAGTGCACGTTGACCACCGCTTTCGACACGCCCGCCTCTTCCAGGCGATCGAAAGCACGGTCGATCAGCGGCCTTCCCGCGACCCGCACCAGTGGCTTGGGCGTGGTGGCGGTCAGCGGCCGCATACGCTTGCCCAGCCCGGCAGCCATCAGCATGGCGGTATCGGAAGCGAGTGTCGTCACTGGATTCCCCCCCCGAAAGTATCGCGAATTTCCTGCGGGACGTTGGCTGCAAACCATTCGGCTACAGGCGCCATGCCTGGATGCGCGAGATCGCGTTCCATCGCTGCCCATACCCGCGGGATCATCGACAGGTAGCGGGCCTTGCCGTCGCGCTTCCACAGGCGCGTGAAAATGCCGACGATCTTGGCATTGCGCTGCACGCCCAACCGCGCATAATCCGCTTCGAAACTGTCATCCGGTTCCGCCGCGGCCCGGTACCGTTCGAGCATTGCGGTTTCGAGCTCCTGCGAAACGTCGCGCCGCGCATCCTGGAGCAAGCTGACCAGATCGTAGGCCGGGTGGCCGACCAGAGCGTCCTGAAAATCGATAAGTCCCTGATCTCCGCCCGCTTCACCGGGTTCGAGCAGCATGATGTTTTCCGCGTGGTAATCGCGCAGTACGGTTACGCCGGGCGTCTGGCGCTCGAGCAACGGGGTGAGCGCGCTCTGCCAAGCCTCGCTCCAACCCCCGCGGTCCACTTCGAGCCCCATGGCGGGGCAATACCATTCGACGAAAAGGTCCACCTCGCGCCGATAGACGGGCAGGTCGTAGGGTTCGAACGGCCCCGGCGGCAGCTTGTGCAAGGCTACGAGGGTGTCGATCGCTCTGGCATAGACAGAACGTTCGTCGTCGGTGTGGTCGTCGATCCATTCGCGCATGCGCTGGTCGCCGAAATCCTCGATCAGAACCCAGCCATCCCCTGCGTTCTCGGCGAAGACATGCGGAGCGCGCATGCCGTTGTTCTCGAGCCAGTGCGCGACATGAAGGAATGGCCTGGGATCCTCGTGCGGGGGCGGCGCATGCATCAGCATTGCGCTCCTGCCGGCCATCTTGAGCCGGAAATAGCGACGAAAACTGGCATCGCCGACAAGCGGGGCGATTTCCGCCCCTTCCCATTCGGTATCGCCAAGAAAGCTATGTAGCCCGTCGGGCAGCGCGTCACTCATGGCGAGCGGCTTTGCCAAGATGTACCCGGCGTTACAACGGCTTCGCGCCCGTCACCCACTTTTTCGAGCGCAATCCCGAGGCAGCCCGCCTCATGCGCGAAGCCGCCCGCATGGTCGGGCCATTCGGCAAGCAATACAGCGCCTTCGCGATAGTCGTCGAGACCGAGCTCCTCGACTTCGGACGGGTGCTCCAGCCGGTAGAAATCGGCGTGAACGAGCGGCAGCCGCGTATCGTCGTAGGTCTCGATGATCGTATAGGTGGGTGACGGCACCTCACCGACATGGCCGAGCGCCGCGATGATCGCTCGCGCCAAGGTCGTCTTGCCGGTGCCGAGCGTCCCCGAAAGCGCGACAACATCTCCCGGAGCCAGTTTTCCGGCGATCCGGCGGCCGAAAGCTTCCATGGCTGCAAGGTCGGGAAGCGCGACCCTCACGGCAGGGTAATGGTGGCGGTGGTGCCGCCGTTCTTGCGGCTCTGAATGTCGAGCGTTCCGTCATGCGCTTCGATCAGCTGCCGCGCGAGCGGAATGCCCAGGCCCTGGCGACGTTCGATACCCTTGCCATCGGAAGACATGCGAATTCCTTCGAGCGCGCGCGCCAGTTCATGCTGGCTCATCCCGCGACCATTGTCGGATATGATGATTTTCGTTTCGCCACGCTTGCGCCCGATATCGACAACGATCCGGCCACCCCGCGGAGTCCCGTTGATGGCATTGTCCAGCAATTGGGAAATCGCCCGGCGCAATTGTTGCGGATCGGCCGTCACCGACTTGTCGGGATTGCCTTTCAGATCTAGCGTCAGTTCGCCATCGAGTATGCGACCTTCCTGCTTGCGAACGATCTGGGTGATGAAGGGCAGCAGCTCGAGCTCGGTCTTGCGCAGCGGCATGAGGCCCGCCTCGGACTGCGACAGATCGAGCACGTTTTCCACCTGCTCGGTAAGTTTGCCGACCGACAGAGAGATCGCCTGGGCATATTCTTTCGCCTGCGGGGTCAGCTCGCCGGCAATTCCACTCGTAAGCAGCTCGGCGAACCCCCCGATCGAAGTCAATGGCGTCCGGAATTCGTAGCTCATATTGGCGAGAAAGCGCGTCATCACCGCATCGGCTTCTTCCAAAGCGCGATTGCGTTCGCGCAGCGCCTCTTCCGCCTGGCGCGAGGCCGTGACGTCGAGCACAGTCAACAGGCCATTGCCATCGGGCAGCGGCACGCCTGCGAAATCGAGCGTGCGGCCATCGGACAGTTCGATGCGATCATCACTTTTCTTGCGGTCCAGCGTCGCCGCGCGGATGACCTGGTTGATCCGCGACACGGCCGCCGGATCGGCAAGGTTCTTGGCGATCGCTTCGAGCAGGTCCTCGGCCTGGGGATGCCCGTCCAGAACCTCGGGATCGATCCCCCAAGCGCCCGGAAAGCCGCGATTCCACAGCTCGAGATGCCCATCGGGTGCAAAGACCGCGAGCGCCTCGAACAGATTGTCGAAAGTGGCCGTGCGCGTCCGCAAGAGCGTGTCGCGTGTCGCGGAAAGCGCCAGTTGTTCGGTCCGGTCTTCCGCAATCATGACCAGGCCGCCATCGGGCAGGGGCTGCGCGATGATACGAAGGTGCGTGCTGTCGGGCAGCGGCCATGCTTCTTCATGCGGTTCGTCGCGCAGGAACCATTCGGCCAGCTCGTTACGCCAGGCGGGGAAATCGCGCACTTCGGGAATCCGGCCGTTTTCGCGGGCGATCAACAGCATTTGCTGGAACGTCGTCCGCTCGTTCACCACTCCCGGAGGCAATGCGAACACGCGGTGGAACGGCTGGTTGGCAAATGTCATGCGGTGCGCGGCGTCGAACTGGGCAACCCCGATCGACAACTGATCCAGCATCGAACGCTGCGCTTCGCGGAAGGCCCGGAATTCGCGTGCCTGCTCCTCCATCTCCTCGATATCGACCGCGTATCCGGCAATCCCCTCGCCCATCAAAGGCAGATCGGTAACGCGAATGGTGCGACGCGCATTATCGATCGTGGCGCTCAGGATGCGTTCGATCGGCTGGCGTCGATCGGCGGCCTGCTGTGCGACCTGAGCCGCGGTTCTGCCATTGACGGTTTCGACGAGTTCGATCTGATCGGCAACGACCTGATCGGCGCTTTCGGCACCGACTGCCGAAACATAGGCCTTGTTGACCAGCCGCAAGAGCATGTCCGCACCGCGGAACCACATCGGCATGGGGGCGGCTTCGATCAGGCCGACCAGGGCGCCGAAGTCTTCGCGGGCGCGCGCCGCCTCTTCCCGCAACTGCGCAAGCTCCGCCTCGCTGTC
This sequence comes from uncultured Erythrobacter sp., assembly GCA_947258465.1. GTDB lineage: Bacteria > Pseudomonadota > Alphaproteobacteria > Sphingomonadales > Sphingomonadaceae > Qipengyuania. The sequence goes on along the minus strand of CAMYIQ010000285.1, from coordinate 2,901 downwards.
GCTGAAATCGAAGACCCAGACCAGCGCCGCTCCCCCGGGCGAAACTGCGGGGTCCGCCAGCGATCCATGCATAGCCAGCGACTTGCCCGATCCGGGCGCGACGGGGACCGCCATGCGAAACGGGCGAGCCGTCCTCTGGGTACGGCGGACATTTCGCGTGAGATCGTCGATCTGTTGCTCGGTCAGCCCGCGCCCGTCGGCACCGGACAATTCGCTGAGATAGTCCGGGACCTTGTCGAGCCCGATCCACCGGGCGAGGCGATCCGGAGCTTCGATACGGCCATCCGCCCGGACAAGCAGCGGGATCGCCGGACCTTCCTCGATCAGGCGCGAAAGCCGAAGGGCGAGCTTGCGGCTGGCGAGCGATTTCTGCTCGCGGCCGCTGGCACGCAGCATCACCCACACCGCACCGGCGGTCCACAGCGCGAGCAGGAGGCCGAACAAGGCCGGCAATGCGGAAGAACTTTCCATTACCCGCCAGCTATGCCGACGCGCGCGGGAGTGCAATGCCCCCGCGCGCGTTCATGCGACGGTATTTCCGTCCGGTGCGACGATCAGTAGCGGTAATGTTCGGGCTTGAACGGCCCCTCTACCGGCACACCGATGTAGTCGGCCTGTTTCTGGCTGAGCTGGGTGAGCTTCACGCCAAGCTTGTCGAGGTGGAGCGCCGCGACCTTTTCGTCGAGATGCTTGGGCAGAACATAAACGTCGTTCTGATATTCGTCGCCCTTGGTCCACAGTTCGATCTGAGCCAGCGTCTGGTTGGTGAAGCTGAAGCTCATCACGAAGCTGGGATGGCCGGTGGCGCAGGAGAGGTTCACCAAGCGGCCTTTGCCCAGAATGATGATTTCCTTGCCATCGGGGAACTTCACCAGATCGGTGCCCGGCTTCAATTCGTTCCATTCGTAATTGTCGAGCGCCGAGATCTGGATTTCGCTGTCGAAATGGCCGATATTGCAGACGATGGCCTTGTCCTTCATCGCCTTCATGTGTTCGGCGGTGATGACGTGTTCGTTACCCGTGGCGGTACAGAAGATGTCGGCGACCTTCACCGCTTCTTCCATCGTCACCACTTCGAAACCGTCCATGGCCGCCTGCAGCGCGCAGATCGGGTCGATCTCGGTCACGAGCACGCGCGCCCCGCCATTGCGGAGCGACTGGGCACTGCCCTTGCCGACATCGCCGAAGCCGGCGACGCAGGCGACCTTGCCCGAAAGCATGACGTCGGTCGCGCGGCGGATCGCATCGACCAGCGATTCGCGGCAGCCGTAGAGATTGTCGAACTTCGACTTGGTCACGCTGTCGTTCACATTGATCGCCGGGAACGGCAGCTTGCCCTGCCGGGCGAGATGATAAAGGCGGTGGACACCGGTCGTGGTTTCTTCCGACACACCGACGATGTTCTTGACCGATTTGGTCAGATAGCCCGGCTTGGCCTTGATGAAGGCCCTGAGCGCGCGCTGGAATTCGATTTCCTCGGCATTCTGCGGTTCGGGCAGTTCTTCGCCCGCCTCGAGGCGCGCGCCCCACAGGGCGAACATGGTCGCATCGCCGCCATCGTCGAGAATGATATTGGCCGTGCGGTCGGCATCGTCTTCGGTCGACCAGTCGAAGATCCTGCCGACATAATCCCAGTAATCGGCAAGGCTTTCACCCTTGATCGCGAACACCGGGATGTCCTGCGCAGCGATGGCTGCGGCGGCATGATCCTGCGTCGAGAAAATATTGCAGGTCGCCCAGCGGACATCGGCGCCCAACGCCACCAGCGTTTCGATCAGCACCGCGGTCTGAATGGTCATGTGGAGCGACCCGGTGATCCGCGCCCCCTTGAGCGGCTTCTCCGCATATTCCTCGCGCAGAGCCATCAGCCCCGGCATTTCGGTTTCTGCAATGGCGATTTCGGCGCGGCCATAATCGGCAAGCGCGATGTCCTTGATCACGTAATCGGTAAATTCGGTCACGAAGTAGTCCTCGGCTTTCGGAGTGGCGGCCGCACTGAAGACAGGGCGGCCGCCCTATTGACGCCGCCCCTAGGCTCTCAGTGAACGGAGGGCAACAGCCGCTATCGCTCGTCTCATGGCGCGTGCCCGCCGCGCCCCTTCGCCAAGCGATCTCTGGCCCGATGCAGAGCTTGCGTAGCATGGCCTGCCACCCTACCTCACCCGACGGACGGGATAGACGGAGTTTCCAACATGACGATTTCGGTAGGCGAAAAACTGCCCGACGTAACGCTGGTCAAGGCAACCGATGCCGGACCGGAACAGGTGAGTTCGAGCGAATATTTCAAAGGGAAGAAGGTTGCGCTTTTTTCCGTGCCCGGGGCCTTCACACCGACCTGTTCGGCTCGCCATTTGCCCGGATATGTCGAAAAGGCCGAAGACCTGAAGGCCAAGGGTGTGGACGAAATCGTCGCCACCGCGGTCAATGACGCATTCGTCATGGGCGCGTGGAACGACGCGGCCGGCAGCGACGACGTGACTATGCTCGCGGACGGCAATGCCGAATTCGCCGAAGCCGTGGGCCTGACGATGGATGGTTCGGGATTTGGCATGGGCAAGCGCGGGCAACGCTATTCGATGGTGGTCGAAGATGGCGTGGTAAAGCAGCTCAATGTCGAGGCACCGGGCGATTTCTCGGTCTCGTCGGCAGAACACATGCTGGGCCAGCTATAGCGCCCGGGCAGGTCGAACCTGTGTATCGTATTGCCCCGCCCGGCTCCTGCCTGGCGGGGCAATTGTCATGCGGGGCCGACGGGATTGAATGGCCCCGACCGGATGGCCGGGCATCTATCAACATATCGGCGGTCCCCGGCACCGTTTTAAAGCTGGCTGCCGGCGGGCACATGCGGTCCCGTGGCCCGTCGGGGCAGGCAAACCTCCCTCCCCCGACATAGATTGTGGT
>CAMYIQ010000284.1 GCA_947258465.1 uncultured Erythrobacter sp. | reverse complement strand
CAGTCGATGCGGGCAAACCCTTCGCGCTCCTGCAGCGGACAGGCATGGCGCGCGCTGAAATGGCGACCAACCTGCGCGCGCGCGACCCTGTCGTTCGCGAGGCGCAGGCGGCAGCGCAGGCGGGCGATGTGCGCACGGCGCTGCGTCACCTGCAGCCGCACACACTCGAGGCCAGGGGCGATGGCGCGCTGGTCGCGGCTAACACCTGGTTGGCGCTCGACAAGGACACCCGCTCGCGCACCTCGATCTACGCTTCGGGCCGCGCCATCCGCTCTGCGGTCAATGCTGCCGTCCAGCAGGGACTTCTCGCCAATGGCGAGATCGGACCGGGCAAGGCCGAGCTTGGAGTGCTGGATCGCGTCAACACGACCCGCGAAGAACTGCGACATCTGTCAGCCTACCAGCCTGGCCGGGTGCTCGAGGTCTCGAGAAAGCAACAGGCCCTGGGACTGTCAGCGGGCGAGTATCGTGTCTTGGGACAGGACCGGAAGGGCAGGCAGGTCGAAGTTGCGGACAAGCGCGGCAAGCGGTTCCGGTTCGACCCGGCACGGATCAGGGCAGGGAAGGGCGACCAGAATCTGACTTTGCATGAGCCGAGGAAGCTCGAGATCCATGAAGGCGACCGGATCCGATGGACCCGCAACGATCATCGCCGCGGCCTGTTCAATGCCGACCAGGCCAGGGTGGTTGCCGTTGTCGGCGGGAAGGTCACTTTCGAAACTTCAAAGGGAGACCTGGTCGAGCTCAAAAAGGACGATCCGATGTTGAGCCGGATCGATCTTGCCTATGCGCTCAACGCCCATATGGCGCAGGGTCTGACATCCGACCGCGGCATTGCAGTCATGGACAGCCGCGAGCGCAACCTGTCGAACCAGAAGACCTTCCTGGTGACGATTGCGAGGCTTCGCGATCACCTGACGCTGGTCGTCGACAGTTCGGACAGGCTCGGAGCAGCCGTCGCACGCAACAAAGGCGAGAAGGCATCGGCCCTCGAGGTCACCGCACGGGTGGCCGCGGCAGAAAAGAAAAACGGCGAACTTGATCGGCCAAAAGCGGAAGAGGCCAACAAGGCCGAAAAGGAACTCGCCCGAAGCAAGAGCAAGACACTGGACTTCGGGATCTGAAGGGCCGCTATGTGCCAGATTTTCTGACGAATTGGGCCAGGCAGTTGGTCCAGGTGGTGCTTACGCGCGAACGGCCGGATTTCGGAACCGCTCTCAGATCGCAAGAGTTTTGCGATGCCTCTCGATCGCGCTTCGCACGTCATCGGGGAAGGGCAGGTGTCCGCTTTCGCTGCTCCAGGCGTCATCAAACCGTGCAACGACATCCTTCGCTGTCGCGGTGATCAGCTTGGCAGGCAGCCTTGCCTTGTCGGCGATCGCTTCGAGTTCATCATAGGTGTAGGACGCCCACTCGCGCGAGCTATGAAACTTGAGTGCAGCATCGTCGCCTGGGATATAGGCGAGCGTCGAAAGCAGGTCATAGGCAGGTGCCAGCAGCGCGTTGCGCCGGTCCGGATAAATCAACGACCAGTTCTTGAGATGCATGTCGCCATTCCCGATCAGCACCGAGTAGGTGAGCCGGCGGACGAATTCGACCACGCTTTGTTCGTCGGTCTCGATCGCCAGGACACTGAGAATCTGGCGGTAGCTCGCATTCTCGTATTTATCGTCTGCAAAGACACCGAACACCTGGGCGAAGTCTTCGGTGTGCACGGGTCCCTCTTCCCCCCGGTCGAAGCGCCGGATGGCAAAAGCGGATTTTCCGTAGCGGGTGATACCTTCGGGTATGCCATCGATCTGATCGAGAGGCACAAGGTCGATTTCAGGTACGTCGATCCCGATCTTTGCTGCCAGTTTCATCGCTGCGAATTCAGCCTCGGGCACATCCGGGTGTCTCGCAGAGGGCAGCTTGACGATCCAGTCGCCGCCGCTGCCTGTGACCGGGATCGTCAGCCCGCCATTCTTGCCCTGGGCTTTGATCGCCGAGAATTTGAGTTGCACGCCGGCAAGTGAGAAGCGCAGCGCGCGCTCTGCCTGCTTCTCCACTGCTTCTTCATCGGGCTCGTCGGCCTCACTTTCCTCGGCATCGACGGCGAGGGCGCGCACTGCGCCGGGAAGATCGTGCCCGAGCTGTGCGAGAAGGTGGTACTCGCGCACGGCTTTCACGCCCGCGCGGCGGGCCAGGTAGTCGCGAAGCGTGCCTTCGGGAAGGAGGTTGGAGAAGAACGGCTCGATCTTTGTTCGATAGCTGCGTGTCTCCGTAATGATTTCGCCATTCGCGTCCTTGTAGGCGAGCGACAGCGTCGGCCGATCCTGGTCGGCAAGGTAGAGTTCGTCGAATGTGAAGATGCTCGCATCTCCATCGAGGCGCGCAATAGTTCCAACGCGCGTCTCACCAAGAAAGATATCGAGAGCCGCTGCGTCGATCATGTGGCGTCGTCCTCAAGCCGGTAAGCAGGCAGTCTGGGGGCATAATCTCGATCGATTGCGTGAACCTGCAGGTTTCTGAGGCGTTGGAGGGCACGTGTGGATGCCGCGATCTGTTGGGCGAGCTGCTTCGTTCCCTCTTGCTGCTCAAGTGCCAATCCGAGGTCCTGAAGATGCTTTTTCAGATGAGCGACGGGCTGCAAAGCTTGCTCGATGGCTTTGAGCGTTTCGGGAGTGAAATTAACGGCCTGGATATCCTTGAGTGCGCTTTGAAGCTCGGTCACTTCGGTGACGCTCGGATAGCTCTCCCGTACTCGCTCGGCGAACCGGTTGGTTTCGGCAATCGTTGCGAGCGTTCGGCTTGTCTCGCTTCTTTCGCGCTGTGATCGCAAAACGCCTTCGATCGCCGGTACGGTCCTTCGAGGCACAAGCTTCAACTCGAGGTCGAGCGCGCGCGCTATTTCGACAAGGCTGGAAATCTGTAGGTCTACATTCCCGCCTTCGATTTTGGAGATGTGGCTTTGGGGCAAGCCTACCCGTTCACCCAGCTGTTTCTGGGTAAAGCCCTTTGCTGTCCGAGCCGCTTTGATGCTTGCGGCGATGTCTTCGATTGCCGTGCTCATAAATATGTTTCTGCATATGCTCATCGAGCGTTATATATTTTAGCATATATGACAATCCGTGAGAATAGCAAGAAAAATATGCAAGGACATATATTTTTGACTCCTCATATGTCATTGCATATCATGATTGGAGATTGGCGGACAGAAAACCGCAGCAGTCGTCACTTTGCAGAACCTCTTCCGGCTTTTTACCGGTCATTCGATGACAGAGCTTTCGCGCAGAGGCCTGCCGATCAGTCAGGAGCGCCAACGGCGGCAATGCGTCCCAATGCCAGTCGTATCAGATCGTCTAGCAGTCGCCTAAAAGCAGACATACCTGCCGATAGGTCACAAAGGCTGGACCTTTGGACACTCCGGAAAGTCTCCTTTCGGAAGTGAGAATTGGAAAAGCGGACATTCGAGCAGCAAGCCAGCTGCTGGTCAGCAATTCATATTCCAACAGCGTTAGCGAAAATCCCCATCGAATCTCTTATGCTGAGCTTGCTGCTGCGAGAACGTTCTGAACCATCCTTAGGCTGTAGTTCTTCGCCGCAACAACGCAGAGCGCATAAACCACAAACAAGCATGTTCCGTATATGGCACTTTTAGGCCAGTCTTCGGTCGCCCACCAAGCCAGCCATGGGAGGGTGACGGACAATAGAGCCGTAATTGTTCCGATGTCTCTTGCAGCCAAATAGCGTCCGTGCGCATCTAGTACGCCAACCTCTTCTCGATGGTTACGATAGATTCGATAGAATAGCGCGTTCTGCTTATCGCCAGCCCGGGGCAATGATCCCAGATCTGTTCGTAGTTTGCGCATATCGACGTTGCCGCTCGCAGGACCGATCTTCGAAAAAGCGCGCGATCCTGGCAATGGGTCATTCCAACGCCAATGCATGAGCCGGTCACGCCATTTGGGCGGAACGAAGCCCAGCAGTAGAAGCGAGGCGATCACGATAAGTCCGAGACCTGCGGTTCCAGGTGCCGCAAATGTCTCAAGCTGTTTCGCCAAAGTGGCTCGATCTGCTGACAGCAATTTCGTAGGCTCGGACGTAACCCAGACAAAGGCGAGAACATGACAGATCATCGCGCCTCTAATCAGCCAAGCATTTTGCTCCTTGAGGGATTTTCCTTCGGCCATCAATCCGGCTCCTTCGTATGCATGAGAGCATGAAAGCGTGTCGGCGTGGCGATCAGCAAAATCGACGGCGGTGTGCGCTCTGCTGCCAACTCAGCTGCGGTATTCCAGTCGGTCCCTGAAGGTCCAGTATCCTGAAGATGGCTGTGCCAGGTTCCAACGTCGAAAAGCGTTTTTCCGCTCGCTTGGTGTCGTGCCTCAATAGCTGCATGGAGTCCCTGAGTGCCTAGTACAAAGAGGGCCGCACTACGTTGGCTGTCGGGCGGTGCGTCCAGAAGATCAACGACGGTTACCGTCTTTAGGCGCGCGCTTGTGCAACCGATCATCACGCCCCCAGTTTCGACTGCCGAATAGGACACGGCTTCCGCACGAATCCGGTCGGCAACACGCTTCGATATCCGTAGCTCCCAGCCATCGGTTCCAGCGATTTCGACGGTCTCAAATGGAAGAACTTGGTACCGGACCCAACTCGTAGCCGGAGTACCGTCATTCATCGTACCCATTACAATCGTGCCGTCGATGGCGGGCGCCGCCAGTAGCTCGTTTACCTCCAAAGCGAGGCTGGCAGTCATGGCCGAAAGTCTCGCATCGCTCATTCGCATGGTGAGTGATCCGCAGCCTTGGCCAATCCTGATTTCGGCTAGACCTTCGGCTGGGTCGAAAAGCAGTTTGCTTGCAAGCGTGCCATCGATCATGGCGTACATTTCTGCCATGAGATCGGCATGGTTCGGATTGTGCCTTGGACCATCAGCCAAGAGAAATGCCCCGCGCCCTCGACCGAAGAGCGCCGTTTCGAAGAGCCGCGCCCGGTAGTGTGGCGGTACAGCATCGACCAGTGCCTCTCGCACCGACAAGGATGCCGTCGAATTGATGATGGAACCAGCGCGCGTCGGCAAGAGTGTCTTCGCAAGTTCCTGCTCGCGTAAGTCCCTGCCGAGGTCGCCCTTATGCACCTCGGGTCGCAGACCGAACCCTTCGAGCTCCTTTGCGAGCGCTTCGGCCTTGCTGCTCGGGACGTGCGAAGAACCAAGCGCATGCCGTGCCATATTGTGCGGACGAAGGCCCGATTTGTCGCTGACACACACAATGTCCTGCCCACTGCGTGCGGCGTGGAGTGCGAGCTTGGATCCGACGCTTCCGCAACCGAGCATTACGAGGGGTGGTTGCTCCGGCGAACCAGAGAGCGAGCGCAGAAGTGATGCACTGATCGATTGGTAATGAGCAGCAGGCGAAACTGGTTCGTCATTGCCCTGCACGAAAAGCGTTTGCCTGCCCTGTTCGGCACGGACGTCGATGACGTAGGGCAGCAGTTCGATGTCCGATTCAGTACCGATGAGGTGGACCGGTCTGCGGGCGCACAGGATCACAGCGACGGGAATCGGAGCAGGAAGAACAAAGCCGGCGAAGCTACGTTCAAGATTGCTCAGGAAGGCATCCAGCCCCCTTGCACACCCGACCTCCTCAGCGCGGGCGCGGAGGTGGCCAAGCGTTTCCACGTCCTCCGGCATGTAGGTCGAATGGACGAACGCACTGCCGTCAGAGTTCTTGTCCGGCCAGATGATCGCGACAACGGTATTGCCCACGCGCATGTCGCCGCGCAGCGGGCTTGCGGTGAAGGTGTCGTCCCCCTCGCTCGTCTTGAGCGGCGTCCGCTCGCCATCGCTCGACAGCCACGCTTCCGCGTCGACCCCGAGCAGCCCGCTCGGATCGCCTCTGCGGTAGTACTTACCCTTCCAGACGGCCCACCCGCCTTTCCGATCGACCAGAGATCGCGCATGCTCGGCATCGAGTTCGACAATGTCGCGGTAAGCGCGCCGCAACATGGGTTCCCACCCCTGCTCGGAATCGATCAGGTCATTGATCGCCGCCTTGCGGAGCCAAACTGCTAGCTGGTCGACGAGGTGAAATACGCCATAATCGACGAGCCCGAACTGCAAAAAGAACTCATCCTGATCTCCGTCGATCAGGCAAGGACGTGGCGGTATCGAGAACGGCATCAGATGCGGGAAGTGGCGAGGGAAATCCTCACGAAGGTAAAAGCGCGGGGACTGCCATGGCCAGCTGGCAGGCAGCTTGAGCACTACGGACTCGCAGGTCCGAACGCCGCTCGAACTTACGCCATCCACCTTCATGTCGAGTGGCATTTCGACATTCATGTCGATGCGGACACGTTCCAGCCCGTGCTCTAGTTCGAGAACCTCCCCGCCGATACACTCCGAGTGCCGAAGTGCTACCCGCAGAACATGATCGGCAGCACTGGGCTCATCATCGTCAGCCATCGGCGCTTCCGTGAGCGCGGGCTTGGCTTGCAGTGGCCCCTATACCCATAGCAGCCGCGGCGGCCTTCGCGGCGCTCTTCACTGTCTTTGTGATGCCGTTGCCGGTGATCTCGTACTCGAGCGCGCGTTTCTCGTCGTCCCAAACATCGGCGACGCAGATGAAGCGATCACTCCTGCCATCGACGATGGAAATATACTCGCGCTTGGCGCGATCGCAGGGTGGGTCTGAATCGTCTGCATCAATAGTCTTTGAACTCGCCACCACGATCGCGCCCTTACGGATCTGGCCGAGCGCGTTGCGGGCCGCCTCGCAAACCTCGGCATCCTCACCCATTTTGGACCAGCTGTCGTAGCTCAAGCTGTGCCAAGAACAATGGTGTGGTGCCTGAAGGATATCGTAATCGAGCCAGTCGGCATTTTCGTCGCCCAGATCGTCCCACAGTCGCTCCCAGATCGCCACTTCGGCATCGCCACCTGACAGGAAGCGGCACTTGTCGGGGATTCCGCCGCCACGGATCGAGAAGCGAATGATGACCGATGAGCGGTTCTTCGCGAGCAGTTCTTCGGTGTCTTCATTTTCCCCCTGGGGTAGTGGGGCAAGCAGTCGACCTTCAAACGCGCTGGGGCCGTTCTCGTTGAGCTTCGTGACGGTTTCGTTCGTCTTCACGACGATGCCGAGGATATCGTCGGTCTTGCCATCCTCATCCTCGCCCATGATCTGAATGCGGTCGCCTGCGCTGGCAATCGTGCCGTTCTCGCGGAACAGTGCGACGCGGCGCCGGGCCTCCTTCGCCCACGCCTTCGCGTCTGGGCAGAGAGTATGGTTCTTGGACGAGCGGCGGAATACCACCGGCGAAGACCACATCTCGCGGATCAGGATCTTGTCATCATCTTTGTTCCAATCCTCAGGCGGCCCGAGGTGGAAGTGGGCTTCGAGCCCGGTAATGTGGTCTTTGTCGGGGTGGCTGAGCAGAAACCCATCGACGAACATGCGTCCCTTTTCATCTCGGGTCAGCCGAGCACGCAGATCGCTCATGACATCGGGTGTGTCATCGTCCTTGTCATCGGCGGCCTTGCGCACGTGCAGATCGACGAGGAGCTTCTGGTCGTTGTCGAACGTAATCAGCGTCATATCGCCGTTGCCGACGGGGAAGAATGTGATTGAAGCAGTCATTATGATCCCTTTTCGTCAAGCGGCGTGGGTGGGCCATGTCGTGGGCGAGCTGAAGCACCGACGCCGAGCTATGCGTTGGGCGTGTCGCGCCCATCCGGTTCGCGGGCGACGCCCTTGAACGGTTTACCATCATCCTTCACGCTCATGAGGTGGCCGGTGCGTTCATCGCGCTTCTGCCACTGTCCGTCCGGCCGCTGAAACTGGGTACGGCCTGTGACCGCCCCGCGCCGGAACCCATTCCCAGTATTTTTTGCCATCTTCTCGGTCCTTTGCGTCCGCTTGTCGCTTCGTCCTTGATCCCTGTGATCATCGCGTCCATTGAGTATGGTAATCGCACTCCTGTCCGTCAAGAAAGGCGATGGGATATTTTTTTCAGATCGAATTGCTGGAGGGTTGATTGACGAAAGAGACGAGCGAACCAGTGCGCTGGGGCGTGCAGCGGCGCCTCGAATTTATCGATTTTCGGCTTTTTTGGGACGGACGATTCAATCGACGCGACCTTGCCGAAACCTTCGGGATCTCGGCGCAGCAAGCTTCATCCGATATTGCCCAATATACTGCCCTTGCGCCTGAGAACCTCGTTTATGATCAGACTTTGAAGGCGTATTTGCGCGCACCGGCCTACGAACCGAAGTTGATGCACGCTTCAGCTGAACGGTATCTGCTTCAGCTGGTTGCGATTGAAAATCGTTGGATGCGTCACGAGGATACTTGGTTCGACCACACGCCACCGATCGAGAATGTTTCGCTGCTGCGCAAGCGAACGGACGCCCGGATACTCCTGCATATCCTCGACGCCATAAATCAACGCGGCCAGTTGGAGATACAATATAGGTCAATCACCGGTGCGCCCGAGCCACGTCGGATAATCGCACCCCATGCGCTCTTTCATGCTGTTGGTCGGTGGTACGTCCGGGCATGGTCAGCGGAGCATTCGGACTTTCGCGACTATAATCTCTTTCGGATCGACCGGGCCGGCGAAATTTCTGAAGCCGAGATCGATTCCGCACTCGATTTCGAATGGATACACGAGATTGATCTCATTCTTGCACCGAACCCGGCTCTGTCTGAAAGTCAGCAAGCAGCGCTCCGCGGCGAGTACGGCATGACCGACGGCAGGCTCGTCGTTACTATGCGCCTCAGCCAGACCTTCTATCTAATGACTGAGCATAACTTCGACGTGGAGCCCGACGCACTTCCGCCAGGCAAGCAGCAACTGGTGCTCCTCAATCGAGATGAGGTGGTCAATTCCCGCAAAACCGCGCGCAAGCTGTCGATCGATGCAATCGAGCGAGCGGCCCGTTGAACTTGAACAAAGGCGACGGAGGCGTATCAGCAATCCTGCTTTTCGGCAGCCTTGCTCGCGATGACCACGGTCTGGGTTCAGACACCGATCTTTTGCTCGTGAGCCCCCCGGGAACTCCACAGCATAAGTCGATCGGGCATCTTTCGATGTTCTTCTATCCTTGGGACAAGCTAACAGCGGATGCACGCGATGGAGACCTCTTTGTATGCCACATAGTGCGTGAAGCGAAGCCGGTATTCGATCCGCTGGATCAGCTTGATGAGCTCCGCTCGAAGTTCAGGCTGCGGAAGAGCTATGCCCACGAAATCGCCCAAGCTTGCGATCTTGGCTGGTTCCTCGATAGTCACGGCGGCGCTCTCAACGCCCCTATGGTTGTGCGGCGCATGGTTTGGTGTGTTCGGACGATAACGATCGCGCAGCTGGCCGAGCACGGCAGGCCCGCCTTCGCGCCGACCGAACTGGCGGCAGCGTCGCCTCTAGCTGCCGGTATTCTCGTCAATCGCCACCAACGGAGGTTGGACGTGGCGATGCGGCAGCAGTTCCGGCAGTATCTGATGCAGAGGGGCGGGTCTCCGGCATTACCGCACGAGGCGACGCTCGAAGATTATCGCGCCTTGTTTGTCCGGACAGGTAACAAGGTGGGGCTACAGACGATCGAGCGCGGGATAAAGCCGCCAGAAGGTGACAACGATTTCTATCAATGATTGGCGTCGTCGCCAGCTTTTAGAGCGCTGACCTGTTCGTTGGAAATCAACCTTGGCAGCGGTTGTCGGTTTCGGCTCCTGTATGAATTGAAGGCAGGTTTCTCCTCCCCACGGGCGCGGCGCCGCGCCCGCAGAGAGCGATCCGTAGGCGACGAAGCTGTGTTGGTCCGATCTTACCTCACCTACTAAACCTGAAGGGCGATCAGTCTCGGTCTCTATCCGCGGCCGCTTGGCCAACAGTTTCCATGGAGGACGTGGAAGGCGTAAAATACTCTTTCGCTAGATTGTGGTCACGCAAGGGTGAGGGTCGGTAGCTCCGACGCTTGTCATGATCAGTGACAAGACCACCTGCTAGCCGCGCAATCACGCTCGGGTGAAGGTCCGCGTCGGGGTGGACCTTTCGCAACCCCTCCGGCCATGTCACTCTCCATGCCTTAGGAAACCAACGCTGCCAACCAGCCTCCTTGAACGCCTTCCTCTCGTCATGCTGCATGCCGAGCGGATTGGGCCAGAGAACTAGGCGAGACCGGTCGAGCAAGATCGGATGTTCGAGTTCGTCGAGTTGTTCGACCATCCAGCCCAGCGCGATGTCGGACAGGCGAGACTCGTCCTCCGGATGGCTACCCCCAATGTCGGAGTGATTGCCGGCAAACCAGACTTGGCGAAGCCAAGGCGGATCAAGGCCTTCCATCCGCTGCACGTCATGCGAATAGGCCCAGCCTGCGACCGGAAAATGCTTCCGGTTCTCATCAATGGCGCGGGCATGACGGGCGTGCTTCACATTAGTATCGAGAAAGCGGTCGTAGTTCTTCATCCGCCAGACTGCATAATGAACCCTCTTGTCCCCGCGATTCGGCCAATCGCGAATGACCTTCCGCTGGCGTAAGCGTGTCATCACCAGCTTGTAACCGACCCAGAGTACGGGGATGCCAAACGCGGCGGTCAGCACGGCCGACTTCCAGACGAAAGCAGCAAGAGCGGTCAGCGATAGGAAAATGAACAGGCTTGCAACGATGATGCTCAAAGCGCGGCCGGCCCCCAGCGACGCCACGGTATCGAAGACGCCGACGAAGTAGGGCGCAACATTGCCTTGTTCCTCTCCGTCCTGTCCGGTGCCGCAGCAGTCGTATTTAGCGCGGAAGCGCCTAGCTTTCTCCTCCCGCTCACTCTCGTAATACTCGCGAGGGTGTCCCGAACCGTGCTCATATACCTCAAACACAGCCTCTTCGGCCAAGTCCCGAAGCGCCCGTCCGCCCCGGGGAACTGGAGATCCGTCGGGCATGCGGGAAGGAACGCCGCACAAGTTCATGACATTGGCCACGCAGCGCGCGGTGTAGGCTCCCCGACTAAACCCGAACAGGTAGACTCTGTCACCAGGCTCAAAGACCTTGATGATCGCTTCGTAGCAATCGGCGATATTATCGCTGATGCCCGTTCCGAAGGCCGCTCCGAAAATTCGCGAGGTCTTCTGCAGCCAACTCGCACCTGCCTCGCCCGTGCCGAGACCAGCATCATAGAAAGCAACCTGCTCGGCGGGGTCGATATGCGAATCCACTCCTGAACGCGAAGCGCGATAGAGCTTATAGATGTTTGACAAGCGCTGGTCCGGCTTGAGCCCGCCGAACTGCCCGGTTCCATCGGAGAAGATCAGAATGTTTTTGGCCATCTCCACTTGATACATTCAGATCAAATCAAGAACAAGGTCGAGGCTGGTAATGCACAGGGCCTTCACGGACTGCCGCTAATTTTTTCGATCGGGAGGCGCATTACGGTCTCGCGGAGATCGCACTTTCGCGCGCCCAGTGGAGATCGGCGACCGGGCAAGATGGAACTAAAGCGATTGGCCGAATATCCGCTTGAACGTTCTGATTGCCAGCACCAGAAAGTCCGCTGCCGGTCCTGTTGGCATGGGCGGCGAAAGCCTGCGTAGGACAGCTTTTGGTGAGCCATTTCGAGGCCATGAATGGCGGCTATGTTGGCGGCAACTGACCAACGAACCGGGCGCCCAACGTCCCCTATTCGCCACATGCACCCTGAAAGCGGCCAGTCCGCTATCGGCCCAAGTCCTACCGTTACAAGGCTCGGCCAAACCAGATGACCCGACCGACGACGTGCAACTCAGATCGGTCCATGTCGTGCCAAGTTGGATAAGCTGGGTTGTCGCTAGCGATTGTGATTTGCCGGCCACCAGGCTTGATAGCAATACGCTTAACGACCAGAGCATCATCAGCGCGCAAAACGTAGATTCCATCGCGCAATCGTGAGCCATGGTCTGACGCGTCGACCAGGACCTCGTCACCATCGCTTAGCGTAGGCTCCATCGAGTCACCCTTTACGCCGACGATCGACAGGCTGGCGCTCTTGGCCGAAGTCAGGTGCCGCAGCCACCGCTCATCAAACCCGAACCGGGTGTGTGCAGTCTCACTAGCAGCTACCGCGCCAAAGCCGGCAGATGCCTCCACATCGAGAACGGGGATCTCGACCATGCCATCGGTGACCGGATTAGACGGACCACCGAGCACTTGCTCGTCGACCCCGAAGAAGCAGGCAAGCGTCTTTCGATCCTCGTCATCGAGCTTTCTTGGGGAGCCGCGCTTGATGAACTGTTGCACATAAGCGGGGTTGCGGCCGAGCAGCCGCGATATCGAAGCGTAGCCATATCCACCCTTGAGGATCAACCGGTCGAGCTCTTCCCTGACATGTTCCATCTGTCTGTCCTTCGAATCTCAATCGTAGGAATTTTCCTAGACTCGCGGATTTGATCCTACTAAGAACATAACAAGAACACAAGGGATTTGCGAGTCGGAGCGAAAAAGTCATGACCTTGCTGGAACGGATCGAAAAGCATCTGAAAGATCGTCATATTTCGGCGACACGCTTCGGTAGGCGGGCAGTCGGTGATCCTCGATTCGTACTCGACCTCAGGCAAGGGCGTAAGCCGCGCCGAAGAACCCTCGAGCGGCTGGAAGCGTATCTACAGTCGGTTGAGAGTACCGATCCCGACTGCATCAAGAGTGAGGGTGAGTGCGCTCGCCAAGCTGATAATAGCGACCTGCAACATCCTGCCAGAGTTTTGCCCCGTCGAGCTCGCCGGCCTGGCTTAGCTGATCGATCTTCGACGCAATGAATTTTCGGGTCTGCAGGCCAAGACAGCGTTCTCGCTTTCGTGATGCTTCTTGGCTATTTTCTCAGCGATGCGTTGAGACGATTTAGAGGGGAGAGCGCCGATTTACCCCCGAAGGAGAATGAGCCATGAGCGATCCAGACAAGAATCCCACTGGTGGCAAGCAGGACTGGGAAGGTCTTCGTGAAGTCGACCGGGCCATCGCCGAGAATCGTCTCACTTCCTACACCT
>CAMYIQ010000283.1 GCA_947258465.1 uncultured Erythrobacter sp. | reverse complement strand
CCAAGTCGCATGGCAACTGGGCGAAAGCATCGGCATCTTCTTTCTCGAACCGATCGACGCCCATGTCGTCCGCCACTACGCAGCCGATCAAGGGGCGCCACGCGGCGACTGGTCTCTCGGCAGATGGGCCTGGCCGAGACGCTAGGTTCCATGAAGGAAATCCGTCATTTCCGGCCAGACTTGACGCATTTTTACAATACGAAACCTCTTGGCCAGAGGACCCTGACACCGAGACAAGCTGCTCGGGTCGCTAAGGTCATCAACCAATGGAACGACGTAGGCACAAACGCTTCAATACCAATAAGGACATTCTGGTCGCGGTGAACGATGCCGTGATGCGGGGCCGGATGCTGAACCTCTCGGCTGACGGCTGCATGATCGCTTGCGACAGCAAGAGCGCGTCGAGAGGCCGGAAGGTAACGGTCACGCTGATCGACAGGGTTAGTGTCGAAGGCGAGATCATCTGGGCCGATAACCGCAGAATCGGCGTCACATTCTATCGCAAGCTCGATACGGTGACCGTTCGCTATTTTCAGATAGACACTATCGCACTCGGCGACAGCCGACCCCTTGCCGACCAATTCGGGCGCGATATGCCGCCAATGCGGCCCGACCGGAACCTCGATTGAGCAGGGCGCGCGTGCCCGGCACCGCCGATGCCCCCGGCCGGCCCTACGGGACGAGCACGGTATCGCGCGCGACAGGGTCGGTCTGCGGATAATCCATGATGAAATGCAGCCCCCGGCTTTCGTGCCGTCTCAGCGCACTCCGCACGATCAGGGCGGCGCATTCGAGCAGATTGCGCAGCTCGATCAGATCGGTGGTGACCCGGAAGCTGCCGTAATAGTCTTCCACTTCCTGCCGCAGCATCTCGATCCGATTGCCTGCGCGTTCGAGCCGCTTGGTCGTGCGCACGATACCGACGTAATTCCACATGAACCGCCGGATTTCGGTCCAGTTCTGCTTGATGACCACCTCTTCGTCGGAATCGGTGACCCTGCTTTCGTCCCATGGCAGGATTTCGGGCGGATCGTCGAGCTGGTCCCAGCATTCGAGAATATCCTTGGCCGCCGCTTCGCCGAAGACGAAGCATTCGAGCAGGCTGTTCGACGCCAGCCGGTTGGCCCCGTGCAGGCCGCTTTCGGTGCATTCACCCGCCGCCCAAAGCCCGGGCAAATCGGTCTTCGCGTCGAGCCCGATCTTCACCCCGCCGCATGTGTAGTGCTGTGCCGGGACGACTGGAATGGGTCCTTTGGTCATGTCGATCCCGAGCCCGAGCAGTTTCTCGTGAATGGTCGGGAAATGCTCGGCCACGAATTCGGGCGGTCGGTGGCTGATGTCGAGATGGACATAGTCCAGCCCGTATCGCTTGATCTGATCGTCATTCGCACGGGCGACGATATCGCGCGGCGCCAGCTCCATGCGCTCGGGGTCGTATTGCTCCATGTAGCGTTCGCCGGTGACGGGATTGAACAACCGCCCGCCTTCGCCGCGCACCGCCTCGGTAATGAGGAAGTTCTTGACCTCGAGATTGTAAAGGCAGGTCGGGTGGAACTGCATCATCTCCATGTTCGAAACCCGCGCCCCGGCACGCCAGGCCATGGCGATCCCGTCGCCCGTTGCGCCGCGCGGAGAGGTGCTGAACAGATAGACGCGCCCCGCGCCGCCCGCCGCGAGCACTGTGGCGCGTGCCAGGTGGGTCACAACCTTGCCGCTTTCCTCGTCCAGCGCATAGGCGCCCCACACCCGGCCCGAACCCGAATAGTCGGCCTGGTTGCGCCCCGTCACGAGATCGATGCAGCTCTGGCCCGGCAACAGGGTAATGTTCGGATTCTCCTCCGCCGCCTTGAGCAGCGCGGCCTGCACCGCCCAGCCGGTCGCGTCGTTCACATGAACGATCCGGCGATGCGAATGACCGCCCTCGCGCGTGAGGTGGAGATCGCCCCCCTCATCCATGGCCTCGCGGTTGAAAGGCACGCCAAGTTCGCACAAACGGTCGATCGAGGCGGGCGCGCGTTCGATCACGAACTCGACCGTCTCGATATCGTTGAGCCCGGCGCCGGCGACCATTGTGTCGCGAATGTGATTCTCGAACGTATCGCCCGCATCGAGCACGGCGGCGATCCCGCCCTGCGCCCAGGCAGTCGAGCCGCTGTCGAGCCGCCCCTTCGCCAGTACCAACACCTTTTTGGTTTCTGCCAGCGCCAGCGCGGCAGTTAGTCCGGCAGCGCCCGATCCGATGACGAGGACGTCGTGAGATGTGTCTGTCATGCGCGCGTCATGCCGAGGCAATCGTTACGCGGCAAGCAGGGAACGCTCCGGCGCAGCACGGTTAAGGTTTTTGCTTCGCCACATTACTGCCCGAATCGGCAGGGGATAACGAAAACCGGGTATTAAGGGTCGTCAATGGGACTGGGACGAATTGCCTGCGCTGTCGGCAGGCACCGTATAGATGAGAAAAACGTGAAGCGCGTTGGCGGCCAGCAGGTCGGGCGCTGCCGCAATTGCAAGGCACCGATGGAAGAAATCGAACCGCATCATTGGCAATTGCTTCAGGTGCACGATGCAGGTCTTGGGCCGCGCGGTTTCCTCTAACCCGGATTCCGCGGGGCATTTCCTTGCCTAATCATGCCCGCTTTGCTTGAACGCGGCGATGGTCGAACGTCCCGCCAGCAAGGGCGATCTTGCCAAGCGCTTGTCGAGCTATTGGAAAATGGAAGGCGCGAACATCGTCATCCTGCCCGCGATAATGGTCGCGCTCGCAGGGGGGCAGGTGGGGCCGCTTGCGCTTTTCGCCCTCGTTCCGATGTGCGGCCTGCTTCTGGTCGGCACGCTCTACTGGCGCGCCAAGCTGGCCCAGTTGCATGGACAGGACACGCTGCGCCCGACATTGCGGACGTTGGGCAAATGGCGCCGTCCGCTGTTCATCGCTACGATTCTGGCCGTTCTGGGAGTGATCGGCGCACTGATCGAGCCCGGCCTCGCCCGGTCGCGCGGCGATTTCTGGGTTGCCTTTGCCGCCGCTCTGTTGGCGGCCCTGGAATATGTGAACTACTATCACCGGCAATTGCAGCATTTCGACCACTTGGCCGATTTCACGCGGCTGCTTTCGGGTCGTGGTTTCCGCAAGAGCCAGATGCGCCGCGATCTGGAACGCGCAGGCCTCGCCTGACAGATTACCCCGCGCCCGTCAGCTGGACGAAGACGTCTTCCAGATCGGCCTCCCGCGTGGTGACATCCTCTATCGCGTAGCCATGCGACTGGACGATCGCTAGCACCTGACCCGCGCTCGCCTTGTCGCGATCATAGGTGATTTCGAGCCGCCGCGGTTCGATCACCTCGGCCTTGGTGAAGGCCTCTTCCATGATCGGGCCTCCCAGATCCTTGT